>NZ_JBITGJ010000011.1:0-180721 GCF_044456925.1 Streptomyces sp. NPDC050743 | reverse complement strand
TACAACCCCACCCTCGATCGACAAACATGCCGATCATGGCAGGCCTGCACACTCACCATCACCGTTTCACGGATTTCCCAACGGAGTCCTGAAGGCCGGGGCATCCTCGGAGGAACCCGGTGAATCCCTCGTCCGGCAACTCATCCGTACCCAGGAGCTGACCCACGTGACCGACAACCCGGCAGCCTCCGACGACGTGGCCGTGTCGCTTGGTGCCCGCATCAACACCAGCCAGCCGCACACTGCTCGGATCTGGAACTACTGGCTCGGCGGCAAGGACAACTACGAGGTCGACCGCGCGGCCGGCGACCAGATACGCCAACTGCATCCCGGCGTCGGGGAGTACGCGCGTGCCGACCGGCTGTTCCTGGGCCGTGCGGTGCGTCACCTGGTCGGCGAGGTGGGCATCCGGCAGTTCCTGGACATCGGCACCGGGCTGCCCACCGCGGACAACACCCACGAGGTCGCCCAGCGGATCGCGCCGGAGTCGCGGATCGTGTACGTCGACAACGACCCGCTGGTGCTGGCGCACGCGCGTGCCCTGCTGACGAGCACGCCCGAGGGCCGTACCGACTATCTGGACGAGGACCTGCGCAATGTCGACGCGATCTGCGAACACGCGGCGAAGACGCTGGACTTCAGTGAGCCGGTGGCGCTGATGCTGCTCGGCGTGGTCATCTTCATCGGCGACGACGAGGACTCGTACGGGCTGGTGCGGCGGTTGACGGACCGGCTGCCGGCGGGCAGCCACCTGGTGCTGTCGCACACCGTCACCCACCCGGCGATGCCGGACGTGGACGAGGCGGTGAAGTTCTGGAACGAGCACGGCACGCCGAAGCTGACCCAGCGCACTCCCAAGGACGTGGCCCGCTTCTTCGACGGTCTCCAGCTGCTTGAGCCCGGTGTCGTGTCCTGCTCGCGCTGGCGCCCGGAGGACGCGGACGGCGCCGAGCCGGAGGAGGTCGCGATGTTCGGCGGGGTGGCCCGCAAGAACTGAGCGCGGGCCCGGGGACTCCGGGAAGCGCTGAGCGCGGGCGAGCGGGATCCCGCAACGGCCCGGCGCGGGCAAGGACATCACCCAAGCACCCAGCGCGAGCAAAGGGGATCCCTCCAGCGCCCAACACGAGCAAGGACATCACCCAAGCACCCAGCGCGAGCAAAGGGGATCCCTCCAGCGCCCAACACGAGCAAGGAGATCACCCAAGCACCCAGCACGGGCAAGCGGGACCCACAAGCACCCAGCCCTGGCGAGAGGAAGCCCGGAAGGGCTTCGCGTGATCTCGAGGGAACCCCCGAGAGCCGGGTCCGAGCGGGGGGGGATCGTCCCTGCCGGTGAACGCCGAGGCCGTGGGCCGCGTATGGAGGTGCGGGCCCTCGACGACCCGAGGGCTCCGCGCCGCCGGCACGGGCGGCGCGCGTTCGGTTCGGCTTCGGGAGCCCTGCATGCGGCACGCACGACGACGGATCGTCAGGCGGGTGACACGCCTGGCGGCGGTCGGCGGACTCCTCCTGGGCGGCGCGATGGTCGCCCAGGCGGCCATGGCGAGCGAGACACCGCCGGCCGCCACCAGACCGCTCGCCTCCGCGTCCGGCGTATCCGGCGCCGGGAACACCGGGGCCGCGCTGGTGGCGCGGCTCGGCACGGCGCGGACGGCGGGCAACTGGATCGGCGCCGACGGGCGGCCGGTCGTGGCGGTGACCGACGAGGCGGCGGCACGGGAGGTGCGGCGCGCGGGCGCCGAGGCGAAGGTCGTCTCGCACAGCATGAACGAGCTCAAGTCGGCGACGGCGGCGCTGCGTTCGGCGCCGCGCGTGGCGGGCACCGCGTGGGCGGTGGACTACCGGACCAACCGGGTCGTGGTGAGCGCGGACAGCACCGTGTCCGCGGCCGACTGGGCCGGCATGACCCGAGTGGCCGCGAAGGCGGGGAGCTTCGTGCGGATGGAGCGCACGAAGGGCACCTTCACCACACGGCTGAACGGCGCCCAGCCGATCCTGTCCACCGGCGGGCGCTGCTCGGCCGGGTTCAACGTGACCAACGGGCAGAGCGACTTCATTCTCACGGCCGGTCACTGCGGTCCTACGGGATCCATCTGGTTCGCCGACAACCAGGGGAATCAGCAGCTCGGCCGGACGGTGGCCGGCACCTTCCCCGGCAACGACTTCTCGCTCGTGCAGTACGCCTCCGGCAGGGCCGGTGACGGCGCCGACGTCGTCGCGATCGGCGGCGGCAACGGGGTGCGGATCACGGGCGTCGCCGATGCGGCGGTGGGGCAGCGGGTGTTCCGCAGCGGCAGCACCAGCGGCCTGCACGACGGGACGGTCACCGCGCTGAACGCGACCGTCAACTACCCCGAGGGGACGGTCACCGGGCTGCTCCAGACCGATGTGTGTGCCGAGCCCGGCGACAGCGGCGGTCCGCTGTTCTCCGACGGGATCGCGCTCGGTGTGACCTCGGGCGGCAGCGGTGACTGCACGGCGGGCGGGACGACGTTCTTCCAGCCGGTGACGCGGGCGCTGGCGGCGCTGAACGTGAAGCTCATCGTGTCGGCGCAGAACGCCGGAGGTGCCACCGGCAAGGCGTCCCCCGCGCCGTCCGCCTCCGCCGCGCAGGGCGCGGTGGCGCCGAGCGCGGCCTCGCCGGGTTTCTCGGCGCCGGTGACGGGCGCGCAGGGCCAGACGCTGCTGGCACGGCTGACGGACACCCGGAACATCGGTCCCGGGCTGCTGGTCATCGCGGGCAGTCTGATCGCGCTGGTCGCGACCCGCTACATCCGGGCCGAACAGGACCGCAAGGCCTATCAGCGGTACTACTCGGCGACCTGGGGCTGACGCGGGCGCCGGGCCGGCACCGGCCCGGCGCGGGCGACATGCGAAGGGCACCCGTGCGCTCACGGGTGCCCTGGTGGATACGGCGCGGTCCGCGCGGGGCGGTCAGGCCGCCTGCTGCGACCGCGGGGTCGCGGCGGCCCACTCCATCACGAGGCGCTGGTACTCCGCGCGCTGCTCGGTGGTCAGTGTCCCGCCCGACCGGCGCCACAGGGCCCTGATCTCCTCGTTGACCTCCGCGGCCGAGCGCTCGGGGGCGGCTTCAACAGTGGTGGACATGCTGTGAAGCATATGCCGATCGAGGTGAAGGCGCTGTGAGTAAGTACACCCGAGACGGACAATCCGGACGTGGTGCTCATCACGTCGATGTGTCAAGTGTGCGGCGGGAGTTCACACCGGGCCCTCACCCAGTACCAGCACCTGGATCGCCAGCACCGCGGCCCCGCGTGCCCAGTCGTGGAAGTCGGACACCTTCGTCTCCAGGTCGACCGGGTCGGCCAGCGGATGCCGGTGGGCGCCGATCGTGTCGCGGACCGTGTTCCCGGCCACATCCATCAGGCCGACGCCCTCTCCGGCGAGGAGGATCTTCTGCGGCATCGCGAAGTTGGCGATCTGTGCGACCAGGGTGCCGAGGGCCCGGGCGGCCTCGTCGATCACCCGGAAGGCCATGGGCTCGCCCGCGGCGGCACCGGCGAGGATCTCCTCGTAGGTGGTGTCACGGCCGGTGGCGGCGCGGATCTGGTACTCGATGCCGGCGATGGTGAGCAGGGACACGGCGCTGCCCCGGACGCCGGCCGGGGTGAGCGGGCCGTTCGGGTCGATGATCCAGTGGTGGCCGAAGCCGTGGCCGTCCTCCGCGAACGGTACGCGCCTGCCGCCGAGCACCAGCCCGTAGCCGATCCCCGCGCCGAGGGTCAGGACGGCGAAGCGGTCGAGTCCGCGGCCCGCGCCGAACCAGGTCTCGGCCTCGACCAGGGCGGCCACGTCGTTCTCCACGACGACCGGAAGTCCGGTGCGCTCCTGGACCAGCGCCCCGAGCGGCACGTCCCGCCAGCCGAGGAACGGCGACTCGGCGACCACCGCGCGCTCGCGCACCAGTCCGCCCGCGCCGATGCCGATGCCCGCGGGGGCGGGGTGCCCCTCGGCCAGGGCGGCCGCCATCTCCGCGAGCAGCGCGGCGACCGCGTCCGGGTCGTGCGTGGTCAGCGGCCGGTCGAGCCGCCCGGTCACCTCACTGCGCAGGGTGGTGACGACGCCGTAGACCATGTCGCCGGTGATCTTGAAGCCGAGGAAGGAGCGGGCGTCGGCCACGACGTCGAGCGGCTGGGACGGGCGGCCCTGACGTGCCTGGGCCGGGCCGGCCGTCTCGGGGGCCTCGGCGAGCAGCCCGGACTCCAGGAGCGGCTTGGTCAGCCGGGTGAGACTGCCCTGCGAGAGCCCGAGGCGCCGGGCCAGCTCGGTGCGGGACAGCGGCCCGTGCACGAGCACCTCGATCGCCACGGTGCGCTCCGCGGGGCTCAGCGGCAGCCAGCTGGTCATGGACCCGGCCCTCGTTTTCTTCCGATCCTGAAGTAATCGGCCCCACCTTAAGGGCCGAGAGGCACATCAAGGAAGGCGCTGCCCGCCCCTTGACGGTTGGATTCTTCCGCGTCAAAAGTAAACGGCATGACTTTCTCTCTCGGCATCGTCGGCGCCGGACAGTTCTCCGGTCAGTTCGCCACGCTGTTCCAGGCCCATCCCGGCGTCCGTGACGTCTACGTCACCGACCTGCTGCCCGAGCGGGCCGAGCGGCTCGTCGCCACGCAGGGTCTCGCCGGCACCTTCCCGTCGTACGAGGCCATGCTGGAGTCGCCGGCGGTCGACGCCGTCGCGATCTTCACCCAGCGCTGGACGCACGGCCCGCTGGTCCTGCAGGGCCTCGGTGCCGGCAAGCACGTCTACTCCGCGGTCCCCATGGCGGTCACCACGGACGAGATATCGGCGATCATCGACGCGGTACGGGCGACCGGGCTGACGTACATGATGGGTGAGACCAGCCAGTACAACCCGGCGACCGTGCACGCCCGCAACCAGATCGCCGAGGGTGCCTTCGGCCGGCTGTTCTACGCCGAGGGCGACTACGTCCACGACATGGACCTCGGCTTCTACGAGGCGTACCAGTACAGCGGCGGTGAGAGCTGGAAGACGACGGCCAGCTATCCGCCGCTGCTGTACCCGACGCACTCGGTGGGCGGGGTGCTCGGCGCCTGGCAGACGCACGCGGTGAGCGTGTCGGCGATCGGCGTCCGAGACGATCGCGGCGACGGCGTCTTCGATCGTTCGGTCAGCCAGTTCGACAACGACGTGTCCAACGCGACCGCGCTGTTCGAGGTGGCGGGCGGCGGATCGTTCCGTACGAACGAGTTCCGGCGGGTCGGCTACCCCTCGCACATCCGCGAGTCCCGGTTCCGGTTCTTCGGCACGGAGGCCAGCATGGAGCAGCTGGCGACGGTGGCGCTGTGGCAGGACAAGAACGGGGTGAAGGACATCAGCGAACTGCTGGAGCCCAAGCCGACGCTGGCCCCCGACGATCCGTCCCTGACGCACATCGCGCCGGAGCTGCGGGCGGCCTTCACCTCCGGTTCGGCGCCGGTGCACGACCGGTCCAGGCTGCCCCGGGAGTTCGACCAGCTGCACAACGGCCACGAGGGCAGCCACCACTTCCTCGCGGACGACTTCGTCACCGCGGTCAACACCCGCTCACTGCCCTCGGTGAACGCATGGGTGGCCGCCCGCTACACCCTGCCGGGCATCGTCGCGCACGAGTCCGCTCGGCAGGGCGGGGTCCGGCTTCCGATCCCCGACTTCGGGGACGCGCCGGAGGTGTGACGGTCCGGGCGGCGACGGCTCGGGGGCCGGCTCAGGTGCCCGGCTTGCGGCCGTAGACGAAGACGTCGTCGCCCGTCTTCAGCAGCGACCAGTAGGCCTTGGCGTCCTTGGTCGTCATGTTGACGCAGCCGTGCGAACCCGGCGGGTTCCACATGCTCAGGTTGACCGAGTGGAAGGCCTGGCCGCCGTCGAAGAACTGGCTGTAGGGCATCGGCACGTTGTAGATGGTCGAGACGTGGTCGATGTCCCGCCAGTAGATCTTCTTCAGGCCGGTGCGGGTGGTGTAGCCCTTGCGGCCGGTGCGCACGGGGACCGGTCCGTAGACGAGCTTGTTGCCGTCCTGGATCCAGCTCAGCTGGAGCGTGAGGTTCACGCAGGCGATCCGGCCCTTGTTCACCGGGCACTTGCCGTCCTTGTTGGGGTTCTTCCCGACGGCCTTCTGCTTGTTCATCAGATCCATCACGCCCCAGGTGACGGGGCCGGCGTAGCCGATGTCGGGCGTGATGCCGTATTTGTCCTGGAATGCCTTGATGGCCTTGCAGTCGGAGGCGGACTGCTTGCCGTCGACCGTCAGGCCGAGGAACTTCTCCACCTGCTTCTGGTACGGCCCCGTCTGCGTGGTGCAGCTCGCGGCCTGGGCCGGTGCCGCGGTGAAGGCGAGCGTGAGCGGCGCCACCAGTCCCGTGACGCCCAGCGCGACGACACCTCGTCTGCGTGTGTCCCCCATGTGCGACCTCTTCTCCCCATCTCGCCCAGGGCCTGCCCCGGGTGCTCCCCTGCGCGATTCCCGCGATGTCGGACTACTAGACCTCCGTGGGGGGTTGGACGGTTGTGGTTCCGGCCAGGCTGTGACGAAACGGTGAACTTCCCCGCCGCGCGGCCGCCACGCGCCACCCCGCGCACGGACGGGGAGCGCTCCACCACCCGGGCGTCAGCGCCTCGAGAAGACCGGCCGGTTCTCGACGCCCGGCGGCGATGGCGGCGGCCCCGGCCGGGTCTCACCGTCGTCCCTGTGCACGACCCGCGGGCACGCGGCAGGGTGGCCCTGGCCCGGTGGGCGGAGAGGCCGATGCGGTTGGCGGTTCCCCGCGTCCCTTCAGGGCCCTCATCCCCCGCCCCGACCAGTCCAGTTCCCCGCGATTGGACCGGGCCGGCGGCCTCCCCGTCCCTCTACGCTGCCCCCATGCACCCCACCCTCGCCGGCGATCTCTCCCGGCTCCTTGAGCTGCTCCAGTCCGCCCGGGACTTCGCCGCCGGTGCGGCGGCAGGACTGGCCGAGCGGCCGGTCGCCGTGTCCGGACCGGCGCCCGCGTCGGAACCGCTTCCGGAGGACGGCGCGGGCGCGGACGCGGCTCTCGCGCGGTTCGCCGAGCGGTGGGCGCCCGGGTTCTCCGGCTCGGCCGGCCCACGCTACCTGGGCTTCGTCACCGGTGGTGCGACTCCCGCGTCCGTCGCCGGGGACTGGCTGACCTCCGCGTACGACCAGAACCTGTCCGGGGCGGGCGGTTCCTGGGCGCAGGAGCTGGAGCGGGAGACGGTGGCCTGGCTGCGCGAGCTGTTCGGGCTGGACGAGGCGCACAGCGGGGCCTTCGTGACGGGGGCGACGGCCTCCAACACGGTCGGTCTGGCGATCGGCCGGGAGTGGCTCGGCGAACGGCTCGGTGTGGACGTCTCGCGGGAGGGCGCGGCGGCGCTCGGCCCGGTCGAGGTGCTCTCCGGCAGCCCCCACTCCAGCGTGACCAAGGCGATGTCCGTGCTGGGCATCGGCCGGGACCGGCTGCGGAAGGTGCCGCTGCTGCCCGGCAACCGGGAGGCCGTGGACGTGACCGCGCTGGAGTCGGCCCTCGCGGAACTGCACGGCCGGCCGGCGATCGTCGTGGCGAACGCGGGCACCGTGAACACCGTCGACTTCGACGATCTGCGGGCGATCGCCGCGCTGAAGCGACGCTACGACTTCTGGCTGCACGTCGATGCCGCGTTCGGCGGCTTCGCCGCGCTCTCCCCCGCGTACGCCACGCTGGTCGACGGTCTCGACGCGGCCGACTCGGTCTGCGTGGACCTGCACAAGTGGCTCAACGTCCCCTACGACGCGGCCGTGCAGTTCACCCGGCGCCGCGACCTTCAGGTGAAGGTGTTCCACAACGCCTCCCCCTACCTCGGCCTGCCCACCGGCGAGCCGGACTTCCTGCATCTGACGCCGGAGAACTCCCGCCGGCTGCGCGCCCTGCCGACCTGGTTCTCACTGGTGGCCTACGGACGCGCCGGGCACCGGGAGATCGTGGAACGGAACGTGGCCCTGGCCCGCCGGCTCGGCGCGGGCATCGACGCGCTGCCGGGCCTGCGCCTGCTGGCACCGGTCCGGCTGAACGTCGTGTGCTTCACCCTCGCCGAGGACCCCACACAGGAGCGGGTCGACGCGCTCGCCCGGGCGGTCGCCGTGTCCGGGGAGGCGTATGTGACGCCGACCGTGTACGGCGGGGTGCCCGGGCTGCGGGCCGCGTTCAGCAACTGGCGCACCACCGAGGCCGACACCGAGCGGGTGCTTCGGGTGCTGGCGGCGGCCTCCGGCTGACGGTTCAAGGTGCTCAGGGGCGGCGCAGGGCCGCGCGGAAGCCGGTGTTCACCGCGGTGAGTCCGCCGTCGACCACCAGGGTCGTGCCGGTGATCCAGGCGGCGTCGCGGGAGGCGAGGAAGGCGACCGCGGCGGCGATGTCCTCGGGGTCGCCGACCCGGCCGAGCGGGTAGAGCGGGCGCAGCGCGGCGAGTTCGTCGTCGCGCCCCTCCCACGCCGAGGTGCGCACCGTGCCCGGCACCACGAGGTTCACCCGCACGCCCCGGGGTGCCGCGTGCCCGGCGAGGGTTCGGGTGAGCGAGCCGAGGCCGGCCTTGGCGGCGCTGTAGGCGTGGTTGCCGAAGTCCTGCAGGCCGTTGACGGAGCCGATGCCGACGATCGCGCCGCGTCCGGAGGCCGCGAGGTGGGGCAGGGCGGCGCGGCAGCAGCGGTAGGCGCCGGTGAGGGTGACGTCAAGGTCCAGGGCCCATGCCTCATCGGGGTCGTCCTCGAAGAGCGGGACGTCCGGGGTGCAGTGGGCGGCGCAGTTGACCAGCACGTCGAGCGAGCCGAACGCGGCCACGGCGCGGGCGACGGCCGCCTCCACCGAGGCGCGGTCGGCGATGTCGCACGCCAACGCCTCGGCGGCGAGGCCCTGTCGGCGCAAGGCGGCAGCGGTCCGCTCGGCCTCGGGCAGGTCCTGGTCGGTGACCAGGACCTGCCCGCCCTCCTCGGCGAGCCTTCTCGCGACCGCGGCCCCGATGCCGCGGCCCGCGCCCGTGACGAGAACTCCGTGCCCTGCGAAGCGGGTGTGATCAGTCATGCGGTGACCGTACGGCCCCGCGGGTGTCCTTTCACCGGTATCCGGTGACGTCGGCCGGCTTGCCCGCGTCCTGCACCTCGACCAGGTACCGCCAGGCGTCGGGCCGGCTGCCGTCGAGGTCGGTAAAGCCGTACTCCTGGGCGAGGTGGCCGCTGGAGAGCGACTGCCCGTTGAAGCGGGCCACGTCGGAGTCGGCCGCCAGGGCGGCGACGGCGCGGCCGACGTAACGCGGGGTCTCGGAGATGGCGAAGTGCGGTTCGCGGTCGAGGGCGTCGCGCCAGTTATCCTCGCGGACGCCGTACGCGTCGAGCATCAGCTCCGAGCGCAGCCAGCCCGGGGTCAGGGCGACGGCGGTGGCGCCGCGCGGGCCGAGTTCGTGACCGAGGGCGAAGGCCATGCGCAGCACGGAGGCCTTGGCGAGGTCGTAGAAGAGGTTCACGCGGTAGGTATCGCGGTTGTAGTCGGCGGTGCCGTCGGTCATCTCCACCACCAGGCCGCCGGGATGGCGCAGCAGCAGCGGCAGCGCGAAGTGGCTGGTGATCGCGTGTGTCTCCACCCCGAGTCGGAGCAGCCGGAGCCCGCCCGCGAGGTCGTGCTCCCAGACCGGTGTGTCCCACTCGAAGAGTTTCTCGCCGCCCCAGATGTCGTTGACGAGGAGGTGGAGGCGGCCCTGGTCGCGGTCGATGCGCTCCACCAGGGCGCGTACGGCGGACGGGTCCAGGTGGTCGACGGCGACGGCGATGCCGGTGCCGCCGGCCGCGGTGACGAGGTCGGCGGTGTCCTCGATGGTCTCGGGGCGGTCGTACTCCGAGCGGCGCTCGCGTGTGCTGCGGCCGGTGACGTAGACGGTGGCACCGGCCGCGCCGAGTTCCACGGCGATGCCGCGTCCGGCGCCCCGGGTCGCCCCCGCGACCAGTGCCACCTTGTCCTGCAGCGGTCCTGACATGTCCGGCCTCCCGTGTGCGGTGACTGCTGTCGCCGTCCACTGTCACGGGAAAGCCGGACATCTTCTGTCGGTATTGCCGGCGCGGTGTCAGTGTCCGCGCTTGATCCACTCGTCCAGGTGCGGTGCCTCGGCGCCGATGGTGGTGGAGTCGCCGTGGCCGGTGAGGACCTTGGTCTCGGGCGGGAGGGTGAGGAGCTTGTCGCGGATGGAGTCGATGATCGTCGGGAAGTGCGAGTACGTGCGTCCGGTGGCGCCCGGGCCGCCCTGGAACAGGGTGTCCCCGGTGAAGACGGTGCCGAGCGCGGGGTCGTACAGGCAGACGGCACCGGGGGCGTGGCCCGGGGTGTGGATCACGGTCAGGTCGGCGCCGGCCGCCTCGATGACCTGGCCGTCCAGGAGGTGCCGGTCGGGGTCGCGGTGCGGGTGGGTCGTCTTCCACAGCGGCAGGTCGTCCGGGTGCAGCCAGATGGTGGCGCCGGTCAGGTCGGCGAGTGCCGGCGCGGCGTTGATGTGGTCGTTGTGGGCGTGGGTGCACACGATGGCGATCAGGTGCCGGTCGTCGACGGCGCGGGCGATGGCCTCGGCGTCGTGGGCGGCGTCGATCACGATCACCTCCCGCTCGTCGCCGACGATCCACACGTTGTTCTCGACGTCCCAGGTGCCGCCGTCGAGAGTGAACTGCCCGGAGGTGACGAGGCGTTCGATGCGTACGGTCATCAGAAGACCACCACCGAACGCAGTACGTCGCCGCCGTGCATCCGCTCGAACGCCTTCTCGACCTCGTCCAGTCGGATCGTCTCGGTGACGAACGCGTCGAGCGGCAGCCGGCCCTGGAGGTGCAGGTCGATCAGCATGGGGAAGTCACGGGAGGGCAGGCAGTCGCCGTACCAGCTCGACTTCAGGGCGCCGCCGCGGCCGAAGACGTCCAGCAGAGGCAGTTCGAGCTTCATCTCGGGTGTGGGGACGCCGACGAGGACGACGGTGCCGGCGAGGTCGCGGGCGTAGAAGGCCTGCTGGTACGTCTCCGGGCGGCCGACGGCCTCGATGACGACGTCGGCGCCGAAGCCGCCGGTCAGCTCGCGGATCGCCGCGACCGGGTCAGTCTCCTTGGAGTTGACGGTGTGGGTGGCGCCCAGGGTCCGGGCCTTGTCCAGTTTGCGGTGGTCGATGTCGACGGCGATGATCTTCACCGCGCCGGCGAGGTTCGCCCCCGCGATGGCCGCGTCGCCGACCCCGCCGCACCCGATGACCGCGACGGAGTCGCCGCGGCCGACGCCGCCCGTGTTGATGGCGGCGCCGATTCCGGCCATGACCCCGCAGCCCAGCAGACCGGCGACCGCCGGGGAGACGGCCGGATCGACCTTGGTGCACTGACCGGCGGCTACGAGCGTCTTCTCGGCGAACGCGCCGATGCCCAGCGCCGGCGAGAGCTCCGTGCCGTCGGTCAGCGTCATCTTCTGCTCGGCGTTGTGCGTGTCGAAGCAGTACCAGGGCCGCCCGCGCAGACAGGCCCGGCACTGCCCGCACACCGCACGCCAGTTGAGGACGACGAAGTCGCCGGGCGCCACATCGCTCACGCCCTCGCCGACCGACTCCACCACACCGGCGGCCTCATGGCCGAGGAGGAAGGGGAAGTCGTCCGAGATGCCGCCCTGCTTGTAGTGCAGGTCGGTATGGCAGACACCGCAGGCCTGGACGCGCACCACGGCTTCGCCGGGCCCCGGGTCCGGCACCACGATCGTCTCGACCCGTACGGGCTCGTCCTTCCCCGGTGCGATCACGCCGCGCACTTCCTGCGCCATGGTCTGGCCCCTTCCTCGAATGCCTTCGGTGCCGACCCTACGCGCGACCGATCGGTAGCGGGGCGGGCGCCTCGCCGGACGCGCCCGATGCGAACGGCGGGTTTCTTTGTAAGAAATGACTTGCTCTCGGGTAAGAATTTGACCGAATAACGTCATTCCATGATGGCAATCTTTTTGCAGGGTGCATGAGTTCGCCTGGTGTGTGTGTCAGCCCGGGCGTGCCTCAATGGGGGCATGCCCATCGAAGGCCGCCATGGACTTGTCGCATTCCTTTTCTCGGCCGGCGCCGCGCCCCGGCCCGGAACAGGACGGGAACTCGGGGAAGCGTTCCCGGTGTTCGCCGACGCGCTGGACGACATCTGCGGGCGCCTCGATCCGTATCTCGAACTCCCGTTGCAATCCGTGATGTTCGCGGATGACGGCACGCGTATGGCCGCACTGCTGGAGCGGGAGCCGTTCGCCGGGCCCGCGGTCTTCGCGCTCCAGGTGGCGCAGTACCGGTTGCTGACCAGCTGGGGCATCCTGCCGGACGTGGTGTTCGGACAGGCGGCCGGGCGGATGGCCGCCGCGTATGCCGCGGGCGTCTTCTCACTGGCGGACGCCTGCCACGCGGCCGGCACCCTGGCCCGGCTGCTGGGCGGCCGGGCGGAGCCGGAGCCGAACTCGGCGCGCCCGGACGGCGTCCTCGACGCCTACGGCCGCACCCTCGCCACCCTCCACCCGTGTGCGCCGCGCCTCCCCCTGGTGTCCGACGTCACCGCCCGGCCGGTGGGCGCGGAGACCGCCGAGCCGGAGTTCTGGGTGCGGCGCGCACCGCTGCGCTTCGCGGAAGCGGTGGGCCGGCTGCACCGCGACGGCGTCCGCACCTGGCTGGAGCTGGGCCCGGGCGACCGGCTCACCCGCCTGCTCCCGGAATGCCTCCCTGACCGCCTCCCGGGCGGTACGGCCTCGGCTTTCGCGCTGTCCCGCGACTGGGCGGCGCTGCGGTCGGGGCCGAGCACCGGCGCCGGGGCCGTAATGCGCTGAGGGCCGCCCCGCCGGGAACGGCCCTCGCGCACCTGCCCCGCGCCCTCGTGTCCGCGCGGCTCAGCCCTGGACGGCCGGCAGCAGGCCCGTCACGGGCGCCACGAGGTCGGTGAGCTGGTGCAGTTCGTTCAGCCGGTTCAGCCCGCTGACCTGGTTCAGCCCGCGCACCTGCTCGGAGACCCGGGGGACCTGCGCCCTGTGCGCGGCGGGGATGTCGCTGACGGTGAGCGAGTCGAGCACGGTCATGGGGTTGATCTGCCCGGTGTGCGGTGCGCTCCCGCCGGCCGCGTTCGCCAACGGTGCGGCAAGGCCCGTGACCCCCGCGGCGAGGCCGAGGACGGCGACGATACGTCGTGTTGAGATCATGCCCTCAGCAACGGTTCCGGACACCGTCCGGACACGGGCGGCGGCCCTCGCTCACTCGTGAGGCGGAGCCCTCCGTCTGCGCTTGCCGAGTCCGCCGGGCCGGGGGAGCCTCGAAGGGTGGGGGTCCGTGCGGCCCGCGCCCCGCCGGGCCGCGGGCGCCCGAAGGAGGTCACCCATGGGCACCGCGACAGGTTCCGCCTTCGACATCGAGACACTGCGCCGGGGTATAGAAGGGAACACGGGGAACACCCTTCTGTCGCTCTACGCCGACGACGCGGAGATCCGTATCGTCGACCGCAACAACCAGCCCAGCCACCCCACCGTCCTGCGCGGGCGGGGTCAGATCGCCGAGTTGCTGGACGACGTCTACAGCCGCGACATGACCCACAAGCTCGACCGGTGCGTCGTGCAGGGCGATCACGCCGCGTTCAGCGAGTCCTGCCAGTACGGGGACGGCACCCGCGTTCTCGCCGAGTCGATGATCACGTTGCGCGACGGCAAGATAGCCGACCAGTTGATCATCCAGGCGTGGGACGAGTAGGCACACCCCGGCATGACGGGCGCCGGAAGGAGATTCGCGACGGTCCGGGTCACCTCCCGGCTGACCTGGACCTTCTCGGCGCGAGCGAGCCTGGGGCGGCTGCCCCGGGCTCGCCCTCGACGGCCACGACCAGCTTCCGCAGCAGGTCCGCCAGTAAGCGCCGTTCTGTTTCGGTCAGCGCTGAGAGCAGCGCGTCTTCGCCCGCGTCCTCCCCTGCCGCGTGTGCCTCGAACGCGGCGTGGCCGGCCTCGGTGAGCCGGACCCGCACGCACCGGCGGTCACCGCTCTCCCGAGTACGCGTGATCAGCCCGGCCTCCTCGATCGGCCCCAGCCGTGCGGAGAGGGCACCCCGGGTCAGGCCCAGCCACTCGGCGAGCCCCGAGGGACCGCACTCGCACGGCGGCCCGCATCTGCGCAGCGTCAACAGCACCTTGTACTGCCAGTACTTCAGGCCGTCGGCGTCCAGCACCTCCCGGCGGGCCTGCGCCGTGTGCCGGGCGAGGATCATCAGCCGGGCGGCGATGGCCTCGCGCACCGGGTCCAGCCACTCCAGCTCGCGTGCCACCGCTGCCGCAAGGCGGGCATCCTCTCCCACGTGGCCCTGCCCGCCACCACGACCACCGATGAACTGGTGGGCACCCTACGCGAGTTGTCGGCCGACCCGGCGGTGCACGGCATCCTGCTCCAGCATCCGGTCGGCGACCACATCGACGAGCGCGCCGCGTTCGAGGCGATCGCGCCGGTGAAAGACGTCGACGGCGTCACCTTCGCCTCGTTCGCGACGATGAGCTTCGGCCTGCCGGGCTTCGTGTCCTGCACGCCCGGCGGCATCCTGCGGCTGCTGGACGAGTACGGCGTCGACCCCGCCGGACGGGGGTGCCCCCGCGCGAGCGAAGCCGAGCGTGGGGAAGGGCCGTGGTCGTGGGCCGCAGCGCGATTCTCGGCAAGCCGGTGGGCATGCTGCTGCCGGCCCGGGACGCGACCGTGACGCACTGCCACTCGCGGACGGCCGACCTGTCGGCTGCGGTTCGCGAGGCGGACCTCGTAGTCGCCGCCGTGGGCCGGCCGCGGCTGATCCGCGGGCAGGACATCAAGCCCAGCGCCGTCGTGATCGACGCGGGCTACAACCCGGGCAACGCCGGCGACGTCGACTTCGACTCCGTCGTGGAACGGGCCTCCCTGATCACGCCGGTGCCGGGCAGTGTCGGCCCGATGACGATCGCCACGCTGCTGGAGCAGACCGTGGCGGCCGCCGCCCGGCAGCTCGGCGCGTAGGGGTCGGCGCGTAGGGGTCGGCGCGCGGGAGGTCAGCGCATCCAGGCGCTGTAATCCATCACGTCCCCGGCCTTCACCCCGTACCGGGGATCGTCCCGGGGGAAGGTGGTCTCGAGACCGAGGACAGCGCCGGTGCGCGGATCGAGGATCAGCATGCGCCGCGCGCCCGGGGCGTCGTACGTGTACGCCTGCCCCGGACGCCCGAGCCGGTCCGTCACCTGCCCGGCGGGGTGCACGCCCTCGGCGTCCGCGAGGGTCCGCACCAGTGCGGCGGACTCCCGGGCACCGAGTGTCCAGTGGTCCAGCAACTCCTGGACGGCATCCAGGAGTTCGGATGTGGTCAGGGTGCCGGTGCCGGGGCGGGCCGCCTCGGCGAGGTAGGCCCGCAGGGCGGCCGGCTCGTGCGGGGGGCGCGCCTCGGGCGGGGCGTCACTCCAGCTCGGCGGGTAATCGGTCCGGCTCAGTACCTGTCCGTCCGCCACCAGATGGGACGCGGCGCCCTCGTCGGTGAGGACCGGGCGGCCGGGATGGCGCGGATCGGTCGCCACGACGAGTTCGGTGTGGCTGTCGTCCGCGTGCCACCGCACCACGCGCTCCTCGGGGAGGGTCACCGGCGGCCCGTCGTCGCTCATGCCGAGGCTCCAGGACTGCACATGGGTGCCCTTGCGCAGGCCCGGCGAACCGTCCGCGGCGGCCGCGGCGGCCAGTCGGGCCATCCGGTCCAGCGGTACGGCCGTGGAGTGGGCGCGCACGGCGAGCGGGCGTGGCGCGGCCACGGCGGGCTGGCCGCCCGGGCCGCCGAGCAACGCGGTGAGCGTGGTGGCCAGCACGACGGCGGTGGCGGCGAGGCCCCACCACAGCCGGGCGCGCGGAGTGCGGAGCCGCACGGGCCGGCCTTCGCCCTCGGCCAGCAGCAACTCCAGCCTCCGCTCGGCATGGTGGTCGAGCGGACCGTCACCGAAGTACGGGCCATGTGCCGGCACCGGGTCGGCACGGCGCAGGAGGTCGAGTTCGTCAGGCATGGCGGGGGTCCTTGCGCAGGGGTACGCGGACGGGGACGGCGGAAGCGGAAAACGACGAGCGCCCGCCGGATACGTGCTCCCCGGCGGCTGTGTCGTCACCGGTACGGGACTCAGAGGCCGAGGGCGTGCCGTCCCCGCTCGCCTCCGCCGACGGTGAGGCGGTCGTCGGCGTCACCGGGGACGTGCGGTGCCGGGACGGCGGCGCCTCGGGACGCGCGCGCTGCTCGGGCGGTGTTGCCCTTGCCGGCGCTGCCGGGCGCAGGCGGTCTACCTCGGCTCGCAGCCGGCGGCGGGCGCGGTGCAGGCGCATCGTCGCTGCGCGCCTGCCGCAGCCCAGGACGACAGCGATCTGCCCGGCGTCGAGCTCCTCCCAGGCCGCGAGGCGCAGTACCTCCTGGTCGGCCGGGGAGAGCCGGTCCAGGACCTCGTGCACCCAGGCGCCGGGCGCATCCGCGTCCGGGCTGTCCACGACGTGCCGGCCGTGCGCGGCCTCGTCGTTGCCCAGCCGGTCCACCAGCCGGCGCCGGCGCCCGTAGCCGCGTACCGCGTTGGCCAGGCAGTTGCGGGCCACCCCGTACAGCCAGGGCAGCGGCGCGTCCGGCAGGTCGCGCCGGCGCCGCCAGGCGGTCGTGAACACCTCCGCCACCACTTCCTCCACCTCGTCGGCCCGTCCGTGCAGTCGCCGCGCGACATAGCGGCTGACCGCCCAGTAGTGCTCGCGGTAGGCAGCGGCGAAGATCTCGTCGTTGCTCATGTTCCGTTCGTGTCCGGCACCGCCCGGATCGTCACACCCTTCTTCCGTGATGCTTCTCGCGTCGTCCGAGTGTGACCGGCGGACCGGGCACGGACACAGGCGGGGCTTGAAGGCTCCCCTCCCTGAAGGGAGGGGATGCGTCGCCCTCCAGGGCTGTGCGGGGATTTACGGCTCAGGCCGCCGCCGGAGCCGGCGGCTCGGGTGGTCTTACGCCCTCGGCACCGTCCGGGTTCCAACCTGCCCGGACCAGCATCACGCGGGCGGAGTTCTTGTCCCTGGGGGACACGGCCGCGCACGCGGTGCAGGTATACGTTCTCATCGACAGAGGCAGTGCGTGCTTGGTTCTCGCTCCGCACGTGGCACAGTCCATCGTGGTGTGCGCCGGGTGCACGAGACGGACGTCCCGCCCGTGCTTGCGGCCCATCTCGACCAGGGCACGCTTCGTCGCGGCGATGGCGGCATCGGCCGCCTTGCGGGCCATGGTGGTCTTCGCCAGGAACCTCGGCCGAAAGTCCTCCACCGCAACCCCGTCGTGGCCGCGCACCACACGCTTGGCCCACTTGCGGGCGGTGTCCTCCCGCCGCCTCGCGCTCTTCTTGTGCAGCTTCGCCGCCTGTGCTTGGGCCTTGCGGTAGCCGGCGGATGCGGGCTGTCCCTTGGGAGGCCGGCGCCGGGCCATCATACGCTGGTACCTCGCCAGCCGCTGCGCGGCCCGCTTGCCGTGCTCGGCATGCGGGAGATCGTAGGCGTCGTCGGTGGTGGTGGCGGTCTCCTTCACACCCCAGTCCACCCCGAGCACGCGCCCCGTCGGGGCGAGCGGTTCGCTCTGCGCGGGAACGACGAAGGACGCATACCAGTGGCCAAGGCTGTCCTGGTACACGCGCACACTGGACGGGTCCGCGGGCAGCTCCCGCGACCACACCACCCTCAGCACGATCCCGCCCGCAAGGTGCAGGCGGCCGTCCTTGAGGCGGAAACCGCGCCGGGTGTAGTTCAGGCTGCACCGCGCCTCCCGCTTCTTCTTCCAGCGGGGCATCCCGGCCCGGCGGTGCATGGGAAGCCGGTCCTTGATGTCCTTCAGCGCCTTGGCACGGGACTTGGCAAAGTCGCGTATCACCTGCTGCTGAGGCACCGACGCGCCCTCAGCCAGCCAGGGCGTCACCCCGCGTGCCTCGGTCAGCATCCTGTCCAACTGCCCCGGACCACGGGTCACCTTCTCGCCCGTCGCCCGGCTCTGCGCGTGCACCTGCTGGGACTTCGCGACGCACTCATTCCAGATCCACCGGCAGCGCGCCCACTCCGCTTCGAGTGCGCGCCGCGCGGCAGCCGACAGGCGCACACGGAAGGTGTACCGGGCATGCCCGGTGTCCTTCGTGGTCGCCTCTGTCGTCATACATCCGAACCTACCTGAGAGCACTGACAGTTGAGAGTTCTTGATCATGGTGGGCGACGTCACCGCCGTGCGGGGCGGACGCCGGACCGCCCTGACAGCGATCCGGCTATCCCTGCCCTGCTCCGCAGGAGTCCGATTCCTCCCCGGCCTGACGGCCGGGGCATCCTCGGAGGAACCCGGTGAACCGGGCTCCCGCCGGGGGCCCGGTTCCTGCGTAACGGCAATGGATTCGGCCCGAATCCGGCCGGGAACAACCGGGGGCACGCGGCCGTTGTCGGGACGACGGGGGATGCCCGCGCAGACGGGAGGACGAGATGACGAAGGCCAGTGAAGCCCGGGAGACCGCGCAGGACACCACCGACGCGGCGGTGCTCCGCCGCACCCGCTTCGGCTCGCTGCCCGAGCGGATACGCCCGGAGGACACGGTCGAGACCAAGCCGGCCACGGTGCCGGACCCGGCGCGGGACACGTACAACCCGGACGAGTGGCTGATCCGCTACTGCGGCTGAGACACGGATACGGCGCCGGGCGCATGCCCGGCGCCGTCCGGTCGCCTCACGCCTGCCGCACCTCGGCGATGGTCACCGGCCGGTGCTCGTGCAGCGACAGGGTGCAGGCCTCCGCGATCCAGCCCGCCTCCAGGGCGTCCTCGACGGTGCAGGGGGAGGGGCGGGTGCCGGCCACGACCTCGGTGAACGCGGTGAGTTCGGCGCGGTAGGCGTCGGTGAAGCGGTCCATGAAGAAGTCGTGCGGGGTGCCGGACGGGAAGGTCACGCCCGGTTCGACCGAGCGCAGCGGGAGCTTGTCGTCCAGGCCGACGGCGATGGAGTCGGTGAAGCCGTGGAGCTCCATGCGTACGTCGTAACCCCGGGCGTTGTGGCGGGAGTTGGAGACCACCGCGATGGTGCCGTCGTCCAGGGTGAGGATCGCGCCGGTGGTGTCGGCGTCGCCCGCCGCCGCGATGTAGTCGGCGCCCCGGTTGCCGCCGACCGCGTACACCTCGGCGACCTCGCGGCCCGTCACCCAGCGGATGATGTCGAAGTCGTGCACGGAGCAGTCCCGGAAGATGCCGCCCGACGTGGCGATGTACGCGGCAGGCGGCGGCGCCGGGTCCAGGGTCGTGGAGCGGACCGTGTGCAGCTTGCCCAGCTCGCCCGCCTGTACGGCGGCGCGCGCGGCGGTGAAGCCCGCGTCGAAGCGGCGGTTGTAGCCGATCTGGATCGGCACGTCGCTGTCGCGCACGGCCTTCAGCACCTCCACGCCCTCGCTCATCGTCTTCGCGACGGGCTTTTCGCAGAAGACCGGGACCCCGGCCTCGACGCCGGCCAGGATCAGGGCGGGGTGGGCGTCGGTCGCGGCGGCCACCACGATGCCGTCCACGCCCGCGGCCAGCAGCGCCTCCGGCGAGTCCACGACCTCGGCGCCGAACCGCTCGGCGGCGGCCTTGGCGGCGTCCGCGAACGGGTCGGTGACGACGAGCGACTCGACGGCGTCGAGTCCGGAGAGGGTCTCGGCGTGGAAGGCGCCGATGCGGCCGAGGCCGAGGATTCCGATGCGCATGGGGATGACGCTCCTTGCGGTTCTTACGGGGACGAGCGGAGAGGGAGGTCGAGACGGGCGGAGGGGGAGGTTCAGTCGAGGCCGCCGAGGACGTTCTGGTCCCAGTCGATCACCGACCCCGTGACCACCCCCGACCGGTCGGACAGCAGGAAGACCACGAAGTCGGCGATCTCCCCCGGTTGGCCCAGCTTGCCCATCGGCAGCTTCGCCGCGGCCTGCTCGCGCCAGTCGTCGCCGGCGCCGTGGAAGGCGCGCTGGGTGGCGTCCTCGCCCTCCGTCGCGGTCCAGCCGATGTTCAGGCCGTTGATCCGGATCCGGTCCCAGCGGTGGGCGTGCGCCGCGTTGCGGGTCAGGCCGGCAAGGCCCGCCTTGGCGGCGACGTACGGCGCGAGGAACGGCTGACCGCCGTGCGCCGACGAGGTGATGATGTTGACGATCGTGCCGGGCGCCTTGCGGGCCACCATGTCGGCGACCGCCGCCTGCATCGCGAAGAACGGCCCCTTGAGGTTGATCGCGATGTGCGCGTCGAACAGCTCCGGGGTCGTGTCCAGCAGCGTGCCCCGGGAGGTCAGCCCGGCGGAGTTCACCAGGCAGTCGATGCGGCCGTAGGCGTCCACCACCTCGGCGACGGCCGCCTTGGCCTGCTCGGCGTCCGCCAGATCGGCGCGCACGAACATCGCCTTGGCTCCGGCGGAGGCCAGTTCGGCGACCAGCGCCTCGCCTGGCTGCGCACGCCGGCCGGTGACCGCCACGACGGCGCCCTCCCGGGCGGCCGCCCGCGCGATCGCGGCCCCGACGCCCTGGCTGCCGCCGTTGACCAGGACGATCTTCTCCCGGAGGAGTCCGTCGGTAAGTCCCATGATCTGCCCCGCCCTTCCTTAGCTCTGGCGTCGTTCGGCAGCGGTCCGCAGCTCCGCACGCAGCCGCTCCGGGGCCCACTCCTCGCGCACCGCCCGCCGCAGCAGGTCCGCCTGCGCCGGCGGGGCCAGACCGTCGACCGGCGGGTCGCTGTCCAGGTTGGTCGGGAAGGGATAGCCCTCGGCGCTCGCCGCGATCACGTTCTCCAGCCACTCCTCGCCGGCGCCCTCGCCCGCCCGCCGCAGCAGCACCGGGAACACCGCGTTCGCCACCGCCTCCCGGTCCACCGTCTCCATCGCGCGCCCGAAGGCCGAGGACACCTGGAGCAGATTTGCCGTGCGCCGCACGTCCGCCGTGCGGTTGGTGCCGGCGGCGTGGAAGAGCGCCGGATTGAAGAAGGCCGCGTCGCCCTTGGCGAGCGGGAGCTGTACGTGGTGCGCCTCGAAGTACGCCCGGAACGCGGGGAGCCGCCAGGCCAGATAGCCCGGCTCGTACCGCTGCGAGTACGGCAGATAGAGCGTCGGGCCCGATTCCAGCGGCATGTCGCAGTGGGCGACCGCGCCCTGGAGGGTGAGCACCGGGGAGAGCCGGTGCACATGGGCCGGATAGGCGGCAGCGGCCGCGTTGCTCAGGAAGCCGAGGTGGTAGTCCCGGTGCGCGGTCTGCCCCGCGCCGCCCGGGTTGACCACGTTGACCTGCGAGGTCACCTGGTAGCCGGGCCCCAGCCAGGCCGAGCAGACCAGGGCCAGGACGTCGTTCGCGTAGTAGTCCGCGAACCCCTCCGGGTCGTACAGGGCCGTCTTCTCCAGCGCGTTCCACACCCGGTCGTTGGCACCCGGCTGTGCGAAGTGGTCGCCGGCGGTGGCCCCGGAGGCCCGCTGCTCGGCGATCAGCGCCTCGAACACGGCCGTGACCCGGTCGACGACCGCCGGGTCGGGGTAGGCACTCTGGACGACGACGATGCCGGGGCCGTCGGCGAGCGCCTGCACCAGCTCGGCGCGCAGCTCGTCCCGGTCCTCGGCGGCGCGCAGCCGCTCACCCTCGTACACCAGGACGTTCTCCGCCACCGAGGCGGCATGCGGGTAGTCCGCGAGGCGGGTCGTCCGGTCGATCAGGGCGCGGAAGGCGTCCAGGTCGCAGTCCTGCTCGGACAGCCAGGCATGCCCTGGCGCGGAGGCGACGGACATCGGTGTCCTTTCGGTCATGGCCTTGCGGCTCGGTCCTGGCCCGGCGGCCCGGGGTCGACGATCACGGGCCTCGATCACGGCCCTCGATCACGGCTTTCGGTCACGGCGGCGACGCGGCCCTGTCATTCTTGTCATGACAAACCCCTCGAACAACCAGCAGCCAGCCATCAAAAACCCCTCAAGGAGTCGGCCCATGGGTCACCCCTTCCCGATCCGGGAGATCGCACGTCAGGCGGGTCTGAGCGAGGCCACGGTGGACCGTGTGCTCAACGGCAGGGGAGGGGTGCGCGAGAGCACCGCGCAGGAGGTGCGCCGGGCGATCGCCGACCTCGACCGGCAGCGCACCCAGGTGCGGCTGGTCGGCCGTACCTTCATGGTCGACATCGTGGTGCAGGCGCCGGAACGGTTCAGCACCGCCGTACGGGCCGCGCTGGAGGCCGAACTGCCCTCCCTGCACCCGGCCGTGGTGCGCTCACGCTTCCACTTCCGCGAGACCGGCCCGGCCGCCGAGCAGGTCAGGACGCTGGACCGGATCGCCCGGCGCGGCTCCCAGGGCGTGATTCTCAAGGCGCCGGACGTCCCCGAGGTCACCGCCGCCGTGGGCCGGCTCACCGCGGCCGGCATACCGGTCGTCACGCTGGTCACCGACCTGCCCGCCAGCGGCCGGATCGGCTATGTCGGCAGTGACAACCGGGCCGCCGGCGCCACCGCCGCCTATTTGACGGGCCAGTGGCTCGGCGACCGGCCCGGCCATGTCCTCACCAGTCTGAGCAGCGGCTTCTTCCGCAACGAGGAGGAGCGCGAGATGGGGTTCCGGAGCGTGATGCGGGCCCGGCATCCCGAGCGCACCCTGGTGGAGATCGCCGAGGGACAGGGCCTGGACGCCACCCAGTACGACCTGGTCCGCGCCGCCCTGGAACGCGACCCGGAGATCCGGGCCGTGTACTCCATCGGCGGCGGCAACGACGCCACCCTGCGCGCCTTCGCCGACCTCGGCCGCGCCTGCGCGGTGTTCATCGCCCACGACCTCGACCACGACAACACCCGGCTGCTGCGCGAGCACAAGCTGTCCGCCGTGCTCCACCACGACCTGCGCCAGGACATGCGGGAGGCCTGCCACCTCGTGATGCGGGCGCACGGCGCGCTGCCTCCGGCCGGCCCGGCGCTGCCGTCCGCGATCCAGGTCGTCACGCCGTACAACATGCCCGCGCCGACGGCCGAGTGAAGGGGGCGGTCCGGTTGACCAGCACCGAGCACGTGGAGATCGAGGGCACACCCATGGTCGCGACCCTCGTGCCGGGCAGCGAGATCGGGCTGCTGGCCCTGCACGGCAGCAACGAAGGGGGTACGGCCGAGCTCGCGGACCTGGTGGCCCGCCGCTGCGGCGCCACCAGCCTCGTCTTCACCCAGCCGGGAGTACGGCGGCCCGTGCACATCCCGTCCGCGCGCATGGCGGCCGACCACTGCGCGCTTCTGCGGGAGTTCCTGGAGCGGGTCTTCGTCACGGTCTCCCTGCACGGCCACATGCGCCCCGACGCCCCGCACACGATCTTCCTGGGCGGGGGCAACCGGGCCGCGGCCCGCGTCCTCGCCGAGGCGCTCGCCGCCGGGGTCCCGCGGTTCCCGGCCGTCACCGACCTGGCGGCGATCCCGCCCGCCCTGCGCGGCGTGCACCCCAGGAACCCGGTCAACCTCAGCCGCCTGGGCGGGGTCCAGGTGGAGCTGCCGCTGACGGCCCGCACGAGCGGGAGCACCGACGTCCCGCCGGGGCCGGTGGCCGACGCGCTGACGGCGGGCGTGAAGGAGCTGATGAGCAGAGCAGCGCCCTGAGCTGTCGCGCCCCACAGGGGCGCGGGGAACCGCGCGAGCCCGACCGCGCTCGGTCTCAGAGGCTGATCGCGTAAGCCTTGCGCAGCGTCTCGTGCACGGTCCACGTCGTACGGTCGCCCGCGCGCAGCACCGCCATGTCGCCCGGCCCCACCGTCAGCGTCGGCCCGTCCTGGACCTCGATCGTCGCCGAACCGCTGATCACGACGAACAGCTCGTCCGCCTCCGTGTCGGTGACCACGCCCGGCGTGATCTGCCAGATCCCGCGGATCTGCCGGCCGTCCGGCGACTGCCAGACCACCTTCCCGGTGACCTCCGGGTCACCGGAGACGATCTGTTCCGGGTCGAGGGGCTCGGGTTCGAGGCCGGCGTCGGGGATGTGGAGCGCGAAGCTGTGGGTCATGCGGCGAGCCTAGACAGCGCCGGGCCGTGCCGGAGCCGACAGTGTGTGGGGCATCGGGGCCGGTGGGAGGACAGTTCGTCGGTACGCGCGGACTGGCGGTGCGCCGTGGCACGGGTGATCGTGGGAGGCATGGCTGAGTCCCCGGCGGCCGGCCCGGCACCGCCCCGGCGGCACGACACCCGTGAGGCCGTCCTGTTCGGCGGCGTGTACGGCGCGGTCCTCGCCAGCTCGATGGTGGCGGCGCTCACCCAGTACGGCCGTACGACCGCCGCCGGCCGCCGCTACGACGCCGTGTGGCTCCTGGTGACCGCTTTCGCCTCCGCCCTCGCGCACGGCTACGCCCACTACATCGCCGAACGCGCCCCGCACCGCCGTTGGGACGTGCTGCGCACGCTGCAAGACGAGTGGCCGCTGGTCACGGCCGTGCTGCCCACGGTCTTCCTGCTCGCGGGCGCGGGCTGGGGCTGGTGGTCGCCGAACGGCGTCCAATACCCGGCGTTCGCCCTCAACATCGTGATTCTCTTCGTCCTCGGCCTGATCACCGCCCGCTGGTCGGCCCGGAGTTGGCCCATGGCGGTCCTCATGGGCGCCGGGGACGCTTTGCTCGGGGTGATCGTGGTGGTGGCGAACGCGCTCATCAAGTAGGCGGTGCCCGGCCTCAGCGGCCGGTGCGCACCCCGTCCAGCGCGATCGCGAGCACCCGGTCGCGCTGGGTGTCGTCGTCGAACGCCGTGGCCGTGATGCCGGCGACCATCCGCAGCAGGTCGACGAAGTCCATGTCCGACCGGGCCACGCCCGCCCGCTGGGCGCGCTCCAGCAGCGGGCCTCCGGCGGCGTGCATCGAGTCGCGGCAGGTCTGGAAGATCTCCGACTCGTCGTTCAGCGCCTCGCGCACCGCGCGCTTGGTGACCATGTAGCCGGCGAACCGGTCCAGCCACGCCGTCAGGGCCTCCCACGGCTGCAGATCGGCGACCTCCTCGGCCGCCCGGCACAGGGCGTTGACCTCGTCGGCGTAGACGCTCTCGAAGAGGTCTCGGCGGGTGGGGAAGTTCCGGTACAGCGTGCCGATGCCGACGCCCGCCCGGCGGGCGATGTCCTCCAGCGAGGCGTCCGAGCCGTGCTCGGCGAATGCCTCGCGGGCTGCGGCGAGCAGGGCGTCGTAGTTGCGGGCGGCGTCCTTTCGGTGCGGCCGGCGAGCCGCCACGATCTGGCCGATGGGGAACGGCGTGGCCGTCACTGCTGCCTCCCAGGGGGAATCGATGAACCGGAGGAATGCATCCGGTTCAGGTTGAACCGGAGGTGTGCCTCCGATAGAGTGGAGGTGCACCTCCACTTTAGCAGTGCGGGGGCCGACTCCGCCTTGGCAGACGTGCCGGCAGCAGATGCCCCCCTTCTCCCATCCACAGCGCTCCCCCTCGGAGAGGCTCGCTCATGCCCCGCAAGTCCACTCGTCTCACCTTCGCGGTCCTCGCGACCGGTGCGGGCGTGTTCTCCATGCTCCAGTCGCTGATCGCACCGGCCCTGCCGACCGTCCAGCACGCCCTGCACACCTCCCAGTCGACCGCGACCTGGGTGATGACCGCCTACCTGCTGTCCGCCTCGGTCTTCACCCCGATCCTCGGCCGGGTCGGCGACCTCGTCGGCAAGAAGCGCACGCTCGTCGGCGTCCTGCTCGCCGTCCTGGCCGGCTGCCTCGTCGCCGCGCTCGCCCCGAACATCGGTGTCCTCATCGTCGCCCGGGTCGTCCAGGGCGTCGGCGGCGCCCTGTTCCCGCTGTCCTTCGGCATCATCCGCGACGAGTTCGCGCCCGGTGAGGTGAGCGGCAGCATCAGCAACCTCTCCGCGGTCATCGCCGCGGGCGGCGGAGTCGGCATCGTGGCCGCCGGACCGATCGTCTCCGCACTCGACTACCGCTGGCTCTTCTGGATCCCCGTGGCGATCGTCGCCGCGACGGTCCTGATCGCCGTGGCGTACGTCCCCGAGTCGCCCAAGCGGGCCCAGGGGAAGGTCAGTTGGTACGGCGCCACACTGCTCTCCGCATGGCTGGTGGCCCTGCTGCTGCCGCTGAGCCAGGCCGGGAAGTGGGGCTGGGGCTCGCCGAAGGTGCTCGGCCTGTTCGCCGCCGCCGTCGTGCTGTTCGCCCTGTGGCTCACGGCCGAGGCCCGCTCGCGCACCCCGCTGATCGACCTGCGCGTGATGCGGCTGCCCGCGGTGTGGACCACCAACGCCGCCGCCCTGCTCTTCGGCGCGGGCATGTACGCCATCTGGTCCTTCCTGCCGGGCTTCGTCCAGACCCCGTCCACGGCCGGCTACGGCTTCGGGGCGAGCGTCACCGCCTCCGGCCTCCTCATGCTCCCGATGCTGCTGGCGATGTTCCTCTCCGGTGTCCTCTCGGGCCGTCTCGAGCCCCGCGTCGGCGCCAAGGCGCTCCTGACCGCGGGTGCCGCCCTCGGCGCGCTGGCCTGCGGCTTCCTCACCCTCTGGCACGACGCCCAGTGGCAGGTCGCCGTCGTGGCCGGGCTGTTCGGCCTCGGCATCGGACTGGCCTTCGCCTCCATGGCCAACCTCATCGTCGGCAGCGTCCCGCCCGAGCAGACCGGCGCCGCGACCGGCATGAACGCCAACATCCGCACCATCGGCGGCTCCATCGGCGCCGCGCTCACCAGCGTCCTGGTCACCGGAAGCCTCCAGCCCTCGGGCCTGCCCTACGCCTCCGGCTACACCCACGGCTGGGCCCTGCTCGCCCTCCTCTGCCTGGCCGCGACCGGCGCCGCTCTCCTCGTCCCGGCCCGCCGCCAGAGCGGTACGACGGCCACCGCCACGTCGGCGGCGACACGAGCACCCGCTCAGGTGCGGTAGGGTTGACCTGCGTGATCACACGGGACACCCCGGGTGAGACCGCAACGGGACGTGGCGCAGCTTGGTAGCGCACTTGACTGGGGGTCAAGGGGTCGCAGGTTCAAATCCTGTCGTCCCGACTGGGGACAGTCGCAGGTCAGGGCCGGTTTCGGAGGCATCCGAAACCGGCCCTTGATCATTCTTGGGGACCATTTGGGGACCGGCGTCCTTGACCGAGGTCAGCGGGTCACGACGATCGGGCTTGGCAGCGAGCGCGGCGCGCGCAACACGCTGAAGTGCGCGGATAGCGCCGCCCTCGCGGCCGTGATCTTGTGTACGTCCGGGTGCAGGTAGCGCTGGGTGGTGGTCAGGGACCCGTGGCCGGCGATCCTGCGTAGGACGTGTACTTGGACTCCGGCGTCGGCAAACCAGGTCAGTCCGGTGTGTCGGAGGTCGTGGCGGCGCAGGTGCTCGTAGCCGAGCTTGGTGACCACGTCGTCCCAGTGCGTGGCGTCGCGCAGGACGGCGGTGGAGATGCGTCCGCCGCGCGGGCCGGTGAACAGGCGGGCGTCGGGATTGGGGCCGGCAGACAGGATGCGCTGGGCGACGAGGGGGCGGATCTCCTCGATGATGGGAACCTTGCGGGCCCGCTTGCCCTTGGTGCCCTTGTCGGTCAGCCCGCCGGGCGCGGGTGTGGTCTGACGCCGCACGGTCCAGATCCACTGGGTGGTGTTGATGTCTCCGACGCGGCAGCCTGAGATTTCACCGATCCGTGCGGCGGTGCACGCGGCGAAGATGACCACGTCTCCCCAGCCGCGGTACTGGTCGTGGGAGGCGGCCACGAGCGCGTCGGCCAGCTGGACGAGGGTCTCCCAGTCGGGCAGGGCCAGCGCGCGTGGGCGAGGAGTTCGTCCTCGGCCTGCTTGTAGAGTTTCTGCCAGCCGGTCACCCGGGCGGGGTTGACCTTGATGATGCCGTCACGGACTGCCTGCTCCATGACGCGGACCAGGACGGCGATGGTGTTCTTCACCGTCGAGCGGCTGTGCTCGTCGGCGATCCAGTTCTGCACCGTGCGGTCGACGACGCCGTTGGTGATCATTCGCACCGCGAGGTGGCCCAGGGCGGGGACCACGCGCATCCGCCACCCCGACAGGTAGGGGTCCAGCGTTTTCAACTCCAGGCCGCGCAGGGCGAGGTCCATGTTCGCTTCGCCGTATTCGGCGAGCTTCATGGTGGCCCAGGGCGCGAGCGTTCTCGGTTGGCGAGATGAGCGGACAGACGGGCTTGTTCATGTTCGCGTGTGTCCGCCCGAAGAAGCGTTGATACGTGCCAAGTTGTCTCACGTTGCGCTTGGGGGCCGGTCGGAGAACGGCTTCCTCTGGGCTCACACGTCCCAGTCTCCAGGTGTCCACGATCAAGGGGGAGCTTCACGCCGCTGCTCACCCGCGGCTGGAGCCACGCCGTCAAGACCGACGGCACACAGACCTTCCTCACCCCGGAAGGACTCGGCGGTGTACGCCACCGCTACGCCACCAGCGGCTCCAGCGGGCCGGCCTGGCGGACCTGGGGCGGGTACCCCAGCGAGCCGCACTGGAGAGCACGCTTCTCGTTTGGCACGCCCACCACGCTCGTCGCGGCCTTCACCGCCTCGCTCATCTCCACCGAACCACTACAGCGCACCGTCCAGGATGTCCCCGTCCACACCCGCCGCGCCCTCTACGTCGCCACCCCGAAGGCAAGCAGCCGCACGGCAACACGCCTGTCGCCCCGCCACATCCCGCCCCGGTCTCTGGCCGCACCCGATGACCTACCCAAGGAGTCCTCCTCCTCGTGCACGCACGATTCGTCCGATCCGCCGCCGTTGCCGTAGCGGTGACTTGCACCCTCACCTGGGCGCCGGCCGCGAGCGCCCAGCCCTCCGAACCGCCCCCCTCGGCGCCTGCCGCCCCCGCTGAGACACCGGCCCAGGACGCGGGCAGCGTAGAGATCACCACCAAGGACACGGCCGGGGACGCGCTCCCCGACGCCGCGTTCCTGCTGCTCGACTCCGGCGGCGCAGAAGCCGGACGTGGGAAGACCGACGCACAGGGGAAGCTGACCTTCTCCGACCTTGCGCCGGGCGTCTATCGCCTTAAAGAAGTCTCCAGCGGCAGCGCCCTGCACGACACCGTCGATGACCAGGACGTGATCGTCACTCCGGGCGCCGCCACCCCGGCTCACGATCGTCGACCCGGCGGCAGACGGGCGTCCCGTGGCCCGCCCGGGACAGGCGGACCACGGGATCGCTCGGAAGAAGGAGGCGATGATCCTCGCCTCCGCGTGATCAGGCTTCGATGCCAGGCAGCCCCACGGGCGGGCCGAGCCGGCATGGTGGCCGGCATCGATCTGAGGGCCGCGCCGCGGAAGCAGGCCGGACGCCGACGCCGCATGCGAGCAGCCGGGTCACATCGTCGCCAACCACGGCAGCGACTCACCCGCAACCGGCCAAAACTCGGGGGAAGACTTGATGGGCTGTTCGGACCAGATCGTCTTGCGGTCCTGGCTGTAGCGGCAGCCCCAGCGCGTGGTGAGCTGGGCGACGATGAACAGGCCGCGTCCACCCTCGTCGGTCGTGCGGGCACGCCGCAGACGGGGCTGGGTGCTGCTGGCGTCGGTGACCTCGCACACCAGAACGTCGTGGCGGATCAGGTGCAGGCTCAGCGGCGGACGAGCATAGCGGACGGCGTTGGTCACCAGCTCGCTGACGATGAGTTCGGTGGTGAAAAGAAGGTCGTCCAGCCCCCACCCGGCAAGTTGGCGGTCCGCCCACTCACGGGCCACGGAGACGGCGGCCGGGTCGGCCGGGAGAGCCAACTGCGCGGTGTCCTCCGCCGGGACGGCGCGGGTGCGGGCCAACAGCAGGGCCACGTCGTCGCGCGGTGACTGGTCTCCGAGGCCGGCAAGGATGGCCCGGCCGGCGTCCTCAAGAGCGCGACCCGGACGGCAGGACACGGCGAGGGCATCCGTCAGGCGCCGCAGTCCCTGGTCCACGTCGCGGTCGTCCTGTTCGATCAGTCCGTCGGTGTAGAGGGCCAGGGTGCTGCCCGGCTCAAGGTCGATCGTGGTGGCCTCATACGGCATACCGCCAACAGCCAGGGGCGGCCCGGGGGAGATCCGGACGACCTGGGCGGTCCCGTCGGGCCGGACCAGGACGGGCGGCGGGTGCCCCGCACTTGCCATGGTGCAGCACCGGGCAACCGGGTCGTAGACCGCGTACAGGCAGGTGGCACCGACGGTGTCCTGGGTGTCGGGCGGCGCCTCGGCCGCGAGGCGCTGGACCAGGTCCGCCATCCGGGTGAGCAGCTCTTCCGGCTCGAGTTCAAGGTCGGCGAGGGTCTGGATGGCGGCGCGCAGACGGCCCATGGTGGCGGTCGCGGGCATGCCGTGGCCGACCACGTCCCCGGCGACAAAGGCCACCCGCAGAGAGGGCAGCGGAATGGCGTCGAACCAGTCGCCGCCGATCTCCGCTCCGCCGCCTGCGGGCAGGTAGACCCCGGCGGTCTCGGCCGCCGGGGTGTCGGTCGTGGCCGGAGGAAGCAGGCGGCGCTGCAGCGCCACAGCCGCCCGGTGCTCGCGCGTGTAACGGCGGGCGTTGTCGATGGCGAGCGCGGCCCTTGAGGCGATCTGCGTCATGAGGTCGGCATCTTCTCCGGTGAACGGGTCGGACGGGCGGACGCGCGCGGCCGTTACATTGCCAAGCATGAGGCCGCGGGCGTACAGCGGTGCCAACATCAGCGAATGGGAGCCCTTCGGAAGGAGGAACTCGACCAGCCACGGATCGCCGAGCGCGGCAATGTAGTCGTCGCGGCTGAGTATGAGTGTCTTGCCGCGTTGCCACCTGCGCAGCACGGGATGGTCGCGGAGTGGGGGAAGCGGGTCACCGCGCTGGATACCGGCAGGCCACGGCGCGTCAGCGGGTGCCATCGCGGCATTGCGCAGATGAAGATCTCCGCCGCCCAGCCACTTCGGGGGTTCATCACCGTCGAACACCGCGTGCGCAAGGTCGACTGCGGCGAGATCACCCAAGGCGGGTACGAGTACATCCGTCAATTCCTGCGCGGTGCGCTCGACGTCCAGGGACCTCCCGACACGCTCGGTCACCTCGCGGGCGAGGTTGAGGTGCCGGAAAGCCCGCAGCTCTTCGGTGGTGTCAATGAACAGTGCCGCGACCCCCGTCGGGCACCCCCGGGCATTCTCCAGGCGGAAGGCGCTCAGCGACAGGGCACGCTTCCGTGCCGCCGGGGCCTGCCGCAAGCTCACCTCCTGGGCCCTGCGGACCACCGGTACGCCCGTCTCGAGGACCTGGCGCAGTACCCCCTCGACGGACTCGGCGTCCTCAGCGGACAACACGTCGCGCAGCCGGCTGCCGGGCTGCACCAGGGGGCCACGGAAATTGCCCGACAGAGCGTTGGAGCGCACGATGGTCAGGTCCATGTCGTGCAGGGCCATCCCGATCCGGTCCTGGGAGGACAGTGCACGCAGGAGCGCTACTCCTTGCTCGTGATCGGTCACACATTGTGTAGGCGATGCCAGGACAAGGAACTCCGTGGAGCCTTCCAAGCCTTCCACCCGCGTCGCCCGGAAGGCGACATCGATGGTGTCGCCAGACCGGTGCCGCAGCCGTACCCGGCCGGATGCCGGCATCCCCGTGGCCGTGCACAGCTCGCCCGGGACGTCGGCCAGGAGGTCATGCACCGGACGCCCGCACACCTCCTCGGCGGTGAGCCCTGTCAGTTCGGCCGCCGCCGCGGTCCACCGCAGCACTACGCCCTGGCCGTCGAGGACAGCGGCGGTCAGAGAGTCGAGGGCGAAGGGCCCGTCGCCGGCGTGAGGACTGGACACGTTCATCGAGCCCCTCGAGGAGCACTTTCCAGACATATCTTAATTATGGCGATTTTTATGGATTTCGACGCCTTACACGGGTGGGCATCAGGCCGGCGGTTCGTGTTCAAGACTGGTCAGGACCCGGCGGACACGGAAGCCCCCTGGCGAGGTCGATCGGCCACCGCCCCAGGTACCTCCCGCAAAAAGCTTGACCCAGGCAGACCCGACACCTTCGCCAACCCCTCCGCCAGCGCCGTCGGCAGCTCCCCGCCGTGCACGATGCCCAGCCGCTGCGTCGCCCGGGTCAGCACCACGTAGAGGTCGCTCGTGCCGTAGCGCCCGGGCTCCACGACCAGCACGGAGTCGAACTCCAGCCCCTTGGACTGGCGCGGGTCGAGCAGCACGACGGTCTGCGTGAGGTCCGGTTCCGCGCCCGCCGTCACCCCGTCCAGCCGCGCGGCCAGCGCCCGGTGCAGATCGCGCGGGGCGATCACTGCCAGCCGGCCCTCCGCGGGGGTCAACTCCTCGACCGCCTTGGCCACCGCGCCGGGGAGGTCGTCGAGCGCACGGCGCACCCATGGCCGTACCCCCGTCGACCGCACCGAACTCGGCGGCTCGAACTCCGGGTTCTCGGCCCGCACGACCTCCGCCGCGACGTCCATGATCTCGGAGGGGGTGCGGTAGTTCACGCCGAGTCGCGTGTGCTCCCAGCGGTCCTCGACGTACGGCGCGAGAATCTCCGCCCATGAACCGACCCCTCCGGCCTCGGCCGTCTGCGCCGGGTCCCCGACCAGGGTCATCGAGCGGGTCGGGCTGCGCCGCATCAGCAGCCGCCACGCCATCGGCGACAGCTCCTGTGCCTCGTCGACGATGATGTGCCCGAACGCCCAGGTGCGGTCGGCCGCCGCCCGCTCGGCGGCGCTGCGGTGATCCGCCTCCTCCTGGCGCTCGGCGAACCGCTCGGCGTCGATGATGTCGTGCGCCGACAGCACCTCCGAAGCGTCGGGATCACCGTCCTCCTTGTCCTCGAATTCATAGGTACGGGAGGCGTACGACACGTCCAGCACGCCCTGCGCGTACGACACCTGCGCCTCGCGCTCGCGTTCGGCGCGGGCGCGCGCCACCCGGTCGTCCTCGCCGAGCAGTTCGGCCGCCTCGTCGAGCAGCGGTACGTCGGCCGTGGTCCATGCTCGGGTGACCGGACGGCGGATGGCGGCCGCGTCCTCGTCGGACACGTACCCCTCGGGATCGGCGAGGAAGTCCGCGACCAGTCGCTGCGGGGTCAGCCGCGGCCACAACTGGTCGATCACCGACCAGACTTCGGGATTGTCGGCGAGCTCGTCGCGGATCTGGGTGATGTCGCTTGGGTCCAGGAGGTTCGAGCCGTCGTAGGGATCGGTGCCGATGCGTTCGGCGACGATGTCCGTCAGCGTGTTCAGGCCCTCGAAGTGCTCGCGTGCCACGTTGTGCGGCAGCTCGGCCGCTCGGGTGCGCTCACGGGCGACGTTCACGAGCCCGTCGTCGAGCAGCAGGACGTCCCGGTCGTGCTCGATGGCGATCACCGGGTCGGGCAGTGCCTGCCGGTCGCGTACGACGCGGGCGAGGACGTCCGCCATCTCGGTGCGGCCCTTTACCACGGCCGCCTCGGGCGTGTCGGTCGCGGCCGCCTTCACCCCGGGGAACAGCTCGCCGACCGTGGCCAGCAGCACGCCCGTCTCGCCGAGCGAGGGCAGCACCTCGCCGATGTAGCCGAGGAACGCCGGGTTCGGGCCGACGATGAGGACGGCACGGCGGGCGAGCAACTCCCGGTGTTCGTAGAGGAGGTACGCGGCCCGGTGCAGCGCGACGGCCGTCTTGCCGGTGCCCGGACCGCCCTCCACCACCAGGACGCCCCGGTGCGGCGCGCGAATGATGCGGTCCTGGTCGGCCTGGATGGTGCGCACGATGTCGCCCATGCGGCCGGTGCGGGCCGCGTTGAGGGCGGCGAGCAGTACGTCGTCGCCGGCAGGGTCTTCGTGACCGGTGCGTTCGCGGTCGGCGACGTCGAGGTGTTCGTCGCCCGATCGGCTACTACGAAGCGAACGTGGTTAAGAGCCTGGCCTTCGTCCGCCACCTGCACCGCAACGGGTGCGACCGCATCATCTTCAGCAGCTCGGCCTCCATCTACCAGGCCGAGGACGGCTCGCCCGTCAACGAGGGCTCGCCGCTGGCGCCACAGAGCCCTTACGCGCGGACCAAGGCCGTGTGCGAGCAGATGTTCGCCGACATCGCCGTGGCGGGGCCGCGCGTGCTGTCGCTGCGGTACTTCAACCCGGTCGGGGCCGACCCGGAGCTGCGTACCGGGCTCCAGCTCAAGCGGCCCAGTCATGCCCTGGGTGTGCTCATCCAGGCGCACCAGGAAGGCCGTCAGTTCCCGATTACGGGGACGAACTACCCGACGCGCGACGGCAGCGGTATCCGGGACTACGTGCACGTCTGGGACCTCGCCGCGGCCCACATCGCGGCGGTCGAGCGCTTCGACTCCATCCTCACGGGGTCGAAGCGCTCGATCGCGATCAACCTGGGCACCGGCTCCGGCACCACGGTCCGGGAGCTGTGCGCCGCGTTCAACAACGTCGTCAGCACGCCCCTGGCCACCATCGACGCCGACCCGCGGCCCGGTGACGTGGCCGGCGGCTACACCAAGAGCGACCGGGCGGCCGAGTTGCTGGGGTGGACGCCGAAGCTGTCCCCGGAGGACGGCATCCGCTCCGCCCTGGACTGGATTCCGGTGCGCGACGAGCTGCTGAAGGACTGAACCCTTTCCCCGGCCTTCACTCCTCCTGGGCGTTCGGGCCCGGGAGGAAGCCGTCATCGGCGTGCCGGGCGGGACCGGTCCTGGACGGCTGGACCCGGCGGCGATACGGGCCGTGGTGCCGTGGGGCCGTACCGCCGTGCTGCCCCCGGCCCCGGCGACGGTACGGATGTCCGCCTCCAGCGGCGACTCCTTCGGCGCGATGGTGATCGCCCGTCCCGGCTCCGCGCTCGCCCTCGCCGAGACGCTCGTCCACGAGTTCCAGCACAGCAAACTGGCCTCCCTGCTCCACCTCTTCCCGCTCCTCGATGACGACCGCACGGAGCGCTACTACGCCCCTTGGCGTGCCGACCCGCGTCATCTCACCGGACTCCTGCACGGCGCCTACGCGTTCACCGGTGTTGCGGGTTTCTGGCGGGACCGCCTGGCCGAGGCGGAGCACACCGAGGCGGCCGAACAGGCCGGCTACCACTTCGCGCTACGCCGTCTGCAGAGCCGCCTGGTAGTGCGCACGTTGCTGACCAGCGGCCGCCTCACCACTCAAGGCCACGCCCTCGTTTCGGGCCTCGCCGGCACCCTGGACGCCTGGCTGCGCGAACCCGTCCCCCCGGCCGCCCTCACCCGCGCCCGCACCGCCGCCGTCCTGCACCGCACGGAGTGGCGACTGCGCAACGTCGCCCCGCCCGACGCGGCCGCGCCGAACGCCCCCCGGATCCGCCCCGACCGCACGCCCTGGCCAGACCTCAGCACCCACGCCTTCGCCACCCGCCCGGCCGCCCCCCGCACCGCCGACGAGCACCTCGCCGCCGGCAATCCGGCGGCCGCCCTGGCCCAGTACGCCGCCACCCTCGCCGACACCCCGGCCCAACCACACGCCCTGGCGGGCTGGATAGTCGCCCAAGCCACCCTCACCCCGAGCCGCACGACCCGCCACATGCTGGCCCGCCCGGAACTCGTGCAGCCGTCGCCCGGCGGGTGAGCGCTGTTGGCGGATGGGTGGTGTTCGACTGAGCAGTTGCTCCCTCCGCGCCCAGGCCAGCCGCGGTCCGCTCGCGCACCGCCATCACACCGTCCACCAGCGCCGCCGACAGGGACGTACGGGCCAGTACGTCCAGCGCGTGCACACCCTGGCCGGACCTCCGCACCCAAACGCGTCGGTGTCCGGGTCGATCGGGAGTCCGGGCGGGGGCGGCCGCGACGGTCGGGTCGCCGATCCGGTAGGTGACCGTGGCCTGCGGCCGGTCGACGAGGAGGAATGGGGCACTGGGGATGCCTGGCGATGGCGCGACACCATCCGTGAACTCAGGCGTAAGACCGAGAATGGCCTGCGCCTGGGGACCAGCTGGAGACCACACGGTATGCGCGCACCTGAACAGCATGTCCAGCGTTGCAGGCCACGCTCCCTGCTTTCTGGCCATATGCACAGACAAAAGGGGTGACCTCTACTCCTGGGGGTCAAGGGGTCGCAGGTTCAAATCCTGTCGTCCCGACGTGCGGAGACGCAGATGAGAGGCCGTGCCGGAGTGATCCGGCACGGCCTCTTCGCATCGGAGGGCAAGGCGTTGCCACACCCGGGGGAGGCCCCGCACATCACCCGCCGCGTCCCGCCGCCCGGCTGCGACCACGACCACGGTCTCGCCCTCGCCCCCCAACCGACCGGCTGGCCTTCGTCGCCTGCGACGGCAACGCCCTCCTGCTCACGGTCGACCTGGTCACCTGGCGTGTCACCGGCACCGACCGGGTAGGCGAGGACCCCGACGTCCTCGCCTACGACCCCGCCGCCCGCCGCCTCTGCCCCGCCGCCGAGTCCGGCTGGGTCACCACCGCCGGCACCCGCAAGCGGAATCTGATCGTCACCGGCCGTGCCCACCACGGGTCGGCGTCCTGAGTCCAGGTCTCACTGATCCGGCCGGCGGGCTTGCGCGGTGCCGCGCCCAAGCCAGTTGCGGACGCACGCGGACCAGCGGCCGTGTCGGAGTCGGGTGACACGGCCGCTTGGTCGTTCGGGTGTGACGGCCGCTCAGCCGGACGTCCCCGCCGGGGTCGTCGTCGTGGTGAAGCCCTCCTTCTTGTTGGCCGCGAGGGCGAAGTCATTGGTGAACGTCGTGCCGAGGTTCACCTTCGAGGTCGCGTGGCCCACCAGCTCCTCCGTGGACAGGACGTTCTTGGGGCCGCCGGCCGGCATGATGCCGTCCGGGAGGAACTGCCCCTTGTCCTGGGTCAGGGCCGAGACGTAGTCGGCCTTGGTGACCAGCTGGTTCTGCACGAACGACTGCGGCAGCTTGTCGGCGATCTCCGCCGCGCTGTGCTGGTCGATCCAGTGCATGGTGGCCACGAGCGCGTCGACGACCTTCTGCACCGCGTCCTTGTGCGAGTTCACCCAGTCGGTACGGGCGATGACACCCGCGGCCGGCCAGGCGCCGCCCGTCGCCGCCTTGGCGCCCGTGGTGGTGGCGACGTCGACCGCCGAGTAGCCGATGCCCTTCTTCTCGACCGCGGCGACCGTCGGCTGCGTCGTCATCACGCAGGCCACCTTGCCGTTCTGCAGCGCGGCGATGGCGGTGGAGCCCGCGCCCACGCCTATCCGGTGGAAGTCGCTCGTCTTGACGCCCTTCCTGGCGGCCAGGAACTGGGTGAGCGTGTCGGTGCCCGAGCCCAGGTCGGTGACGCCCAGCGTCTTGCCCTTGAAGTCCGCGGCCGTGTGCACACCGCTCTTCGTGGCGCACATCTCCCGCTCGCCCGGCGCGCCGGAGAGCTGGACGACGTCCTCGACCGCCTTGCCCTTCACCTGGAAGTCGATCGTGTGGTTGTACCAGGCGCCGGCCATGTCCACCTGCCCCGAGGCCATGGCGTCCTCGGCGCCGGTGCCGCCGTCCTGCTCGGTGCTCAGCACGACGTTGACGCCGTACTTCTTGTAGAAGCCGAGGTTCTGGGCGAGCTGGTAGGGCAGGTAGATCTGCTTGTCGATGCCGCCGACCATGAGCTTGACGGTCGGGGTGCCGCCGGAGCCGCCCGAACCGGAGCCGGAGGAGCTGCTGGAACACGCGGTGGCCGCGCCGAGGGCGAGCACGGTGACGAGGGAGGCGGTGAGGGTTCTCTTGAACATGGCGGCTCTTTCTGTGTCGTGTTGTCGAAAGCGGGGGATTGCGGGGACGGAAGACCGGAAGTCCGGGCGGATCAGAGGCTGTTGGCCTCGGTAGGGGCCGGCGGACGCCAGGAGAGCAGCCGGTGCTCGAGCTTGCCGATCAGCCACTCCGCGCCGAGCACGATCACCGCGATGACGAGCATCGTGGCGAACACCCCGTTGGGGTCGAAGTTGTTCTGCGCGGTCTTGATGACGAGGCCGAGCCCGCTCTGCGCGCCGAGCACCTCGCCGACCAGCGCGCCGACGATGGCGAAGCCGAAGGCGCTGTGCAGGCTGGCGATGATCCAGGTGAGCGCGGAGGGCACGATGACATGCCGGATGATCTGCAGCTGGGAGGCGCCGAGCACCCGGGCGTTGGCGAGGATGTTGCGGTCGACCTCGCGGACGCCCTGGAAGGCGTTGAAGAAGACGATGAAGAACACCAGCACGGCGGCCAGCAGGATCTTCGGGGTGACGCCGATGCCGAAGGCGACGATGAAGATCGAGCCGAGCACGATGCGCGGGATCGCGTTGACCATCTTGATGTAGGGCCCGAGGACGTCGGACAGATAGCGGCTCTGGCCCAGCACGACGCCGAAGACGACTCCGGTGCCGGCGCCGAGGGCGAAGCCGATGAGCGCCTCCTGGATGGTGGTCCAGATGTTCGCGTAGAAGGAACCGAACTCGGTGCCGTGCTGGAAGAGCTCGATGAGCCGCTTCCAGATCCCGGACGGCTGCCCGAAGAAGAACGGGTCGACGATGCCCCAGGCGGTGAACGCCTGCCAGCCGCCGATGACGACCGCGGCGAGGCCGAGTCGGCCCGCCCACACCCGTGCGACCCGCCGTCGTGCGGCCCGTCTGGCGGCGGCCGCGGCCGAGGCGGGCCCGCCGTCGGCGACCGGGACGGCGGAAGCGGTGGACGTCGTGCTCATGCCTTTCCTCCTGCGGTGCGTGCGTAGGCGCGCTCCACCTCTTCGCGCAGCGTGTCCCAGATCTGGTGCTGGAGTTCGATGAAGCGGGGCTGGTAGCGGATCTCCTGGACCGAGCCGCGCGGCCGCGGCAGGTCGATGTCGAAGACGGCCTTGACCGACCCGGGGCTGGACGTCATGACGACGACCCGGTCGGCGAGCGCCACGGCCTCATCGAGGTCGTGGGTGATGAAGATGACGGAGGGCCGGATCTGCTCCCACAGGTCCAGCAGCTCGGTCGACATGATCGCCTTGGTCTGCACGTCCAGGGCGCCGAACGGCTCGTCCATGATCAGGATCTTGGGTTCGTTGATCAGCGCCGCGGCCATCGCCACGCGCTTGCGCATACCGCCGGAGAGCTGGTGCGGGTAGCGGTCCTCGAAACCGGTCAGGCCCACCCGGCGCAGCCAGTCGCGCGCCGAGGCCTGAGCCTGCTGCTTGGGGACGCCGCGGAAGACCGGGCCCATCAGCACATTGCCGAGAACCGTCTTCCAGGGCAGCAGCGCGTCCGCCTGGAACATGAAGCTGACGCCGTCGGTGACGCCGTCCACCTCACGGCCGCCGACCTTCACCGAGCCCTCACTGGGCCGGTCCAGCCCGGACACCATGCTCAGCGTCGTCGACTTGCCGCAGCCGGTGGGACCGACCACCGCACAGAACTGACCCGGCTCCACGGTGAACGAAACGCCTTGCAGCGCCGTGAACACCTCACCGGCAGGGGTCAGGAATCGCTTGGTGAGCCCGGAGATCTCGATGCGCGCGTCCTCGCGCTCTGCTGCACCGGCGATCGGGCTCCTCGCGACATCGTTTCGCGAAGCCATGTGAGGCCGTCTCCTTCCACACCTCAAGGGGTCGAGGAAGGCAGACGCTAGAGGCCACCCGGTGTTACGTCGCTGTTTCCCAGGTATCTCGCGAAAGCCGCGTTAACCGGGGTTCTGCTCATTCTGCTCAGTGATACGGGGCTGGGCAGGGTTTCGGCCATCAGGCACAATCACGCCACCACGGGTGCGGCGCAGGGCCGGCCCGGCACCCGGCGGGACAGAGGCGAAGAGGCACCTGTGACACCCATCCGTATGCGGATCGGGCGCGGCGGGAGGGGGAGACTCTCCGCGCGGATCCTCACCAGCCAGCTCGTCATCCTGGCGCTCACCGGCGCCATCGGCTTCGTCCTGTTCGCCTTCGCGCAGCGCTCCGCACTCGACCGCACCTACGAGGAGCGGGCCGTGGCCATCGCGAAGACGGCGGCCGCGGACCCCCAGATCCGGCGGGCCATGGAGTACGGCGACGGCGGTGACGTGGTGCAGACCGCCGCCGAGCGGATCAGGATCGCGTCGGGGGCGTCGTACGTGGTGGTGATCGACCTGCACGGCATCCGCCACTCGCACCCCATGCCACGGCTGGTCGGCTCGCCGGTGGCCGAGCCGATCGTGGTGCTGGACGGCCGGCCGCACGTCGGCACCGACCAGGGCGCCACCGGTCGGTCCGCCAACGGCAAGGCCCCGCTGTACGGGCCGACGGGCAGGCTGGTCGGCGAGGTGTCGGTGGGTATCCCGGAACGGCATGTGCTCAGCGAGCTGTGGCGCGAACTGCCCACCTTCGGCCTGTACGCCGCGATCGCCACCGCACTCGGTGCCGCGGCCGCGTATCTGCTGGCCAGGCGGTTGAAGCGGACCACGTTCGGGCTGGAGCTGGAGGAGATCGCCGGACTGCTGCAGGACCGGGAGGCGATGCTGCACGGCATCCGCGAGGGCGTGGTCGCCTTCGATCCCGACGGCCGGATCACCGTCGTGAACGACGAGGCCCGCCGGCTGCTCGGCCTCGGCACCGCACTCGGCAGCACCGTCGAGCAGGTCCTGCCCGACGGCCGGCTGCGCCGCGCCCTGGACGGCACCCTGACCGGCACCGACGTCAGTGTCCTGACCGACGAGCACTGCCTCGTCGTCAACCGCATGCCGGTCACCCTGCACGGCCGCGAACTCGGCGCCGTGGTCACCGTGCGGGACCGCACCGAGATGGTCGGACTGCTGCGCGAACTGGACTCCGTGCGCGGCCTGACCGACGCGCTTCGGGCCCAGCAGCACGAGTTCACCAACCGCATGCACACCCTGGCCGGCCTGCTCGACATCGGGGAGTACGACGACGCCTACGAGTTCGCCGTCGGCGCGGCCGGCGCCGGCCAGGCGCTCACCGAGTCCGTGCGCAAGCGGATCGGGAACTCGCTCATGGTCGGTCTGATCGTGGCCAAGACCACCGTCGCCACCGAACGCGGCGTACGGATCGTGCTGACCGACGACTCGGCCCTCGGCCAGGACCCGCCGCACCTGCACCGGCTGCTGACCATCGTCGGCAACCTGCTGGACAACGCGGTCGACGCGGCCGGCGAGGGACCGCGCCCGGCGGGCGGCCGCGAGGTACGGCTCACCCTGACCGAGAGCCCTCATGACGTGCGGGTCCGGGTCGCGGACACCGGCCCGGGGATCCCGCCGGACGCGGCCGAGTCGATCTTCGAGGACGGTTGGTCGACCCGGCCGGAACGGGGCACCGCCCGGCGCGGCCTCGGACTGGCCCTGGTGCACCGGCTGGTGCAACGGCACGGCGGCACCATCACGGTCAGCGAGGGACCGGGCGCGGTCTTCACGGTCGTACTGCCCCTGCCGGACACGGCCCTCGCGCCGCAGGGGGCACTGTTCACCACGGCGTTGCCGGTGGGAGGCGAGCGCTGATGATCCGGACGCTGGTCGTGGACGACGACTTCCGGGTGAGCCACATCCACAGCGAGTACGTGAGCCGCGTCGCGGGCTTCGCCGTGGTCGGCGAGGCGGCGAGCGTCGCCGAGGCGCTGGAGGCGGTACGGGCCCTGCGCCCCGACCTGTTGCTGCTCGACATCTTCCTGCCCGACGGCAGCGGGCTCGACGTGCTGCGCCGGCTCACGGGGGACGAGGGCGGAGCCCGGCCCGACGCCCTGATGATCACGGCGGACCGGGACATCGAGTCGGTGCGCACCGCCATGAAGCTCGGTGCCGTGGGCTACCTGGTCAAGCCGTTCGGCTCGCCCGACCTGTGCGAGCGGCTCACCGCCTACCGGGAACTCCAGCACCGCGTGGAGGTGTTCGGCCCGGCCGCCGAACCGGACCAGGCCGATGTGGACGCCCTGTTCAGCGCCGCCCGGCCGCCCACCGTCCCGCGGATACCGGCCAAGGGCCACTCGGCGCCCACCCTGACCCTCGTCCACCAGGCGCTGCGCGCCGCGAGCGGCCCGGTGTCCGCGGCCGAGGCGGCCGAACTCACCGGCGTCTCCCGTGCCACCGCCCAGCGCTATCTGTCCTACCTGGTCAAGGAGGGCGCGGTCCGCCTGGAGCTCCGATACGGCGCGGCCGGGCGCCCGGAGCACCTGTATCGCATCGTCTCCTGAACCACCGGAGCCCCGTTCACCAGGTCTCGGGCACGGCCCCGGCCGCTTCCGCGGGCTTGCGCTGCCGCCGCGCCGCCATCACCGCGTAGACCAGGATGCCGACGAACAGGAACAGCACGCCCTGGTACACCGCCGCGTAGCCGGCGCCCGCCATCAGCCAGACGGAGAAGGCGGCCGCGATCACGGTGATCACCGAGTCCCGCACCAGACGCGTGCCGTCCACCGACCTGCCGGAGACCAGGTGGAAGAGCTGCGCGGCGGTCGCCAGCAGGTACGGCACGGTCGCGGTGAACGTGGTGACGAGGACCAGGACGTCGAACACCTTCGCCGAACCGGACAGGTAGTTGTATGCCGTGAGGAGGGAGGAGAGGACGACCGTGACACCGACGCCGACCGTCGGCACGCCCCGGCGGCGGCGCGCGAAGGCGGCCGGGAACAGGCCGTCCTTGGCCGCGGCGTACGGGGTCTGCGCGCTCAGCAGCGTCCAGCCGTTGAGGCAGCCGGTCATCGACACCAGCGCCGCCAGCGCCACCGCCGTACCGCCCCAGCTGCCCCCGAACATCGTGTTCACGGCGTCGGAGAAGGGGGCCGTGGAGGCCACCAGCCGGTTGTGCGCGACCGTGCCGAAGACGGACAGCGTGCCCAGCAGGTAGACCAGCGCGGCGCCCGCGGTGCCGATCACGGTGGCGCGCCCCACGTTGCGGCGCGCGTTCCTCACCTCGCCGGCGCTCACGGCGGCGGACTCCACCCCGAGGTAGGAGAAGAGCAGCAGGGCGGCGGAGGCGGAGACGGCACCGATCGCGCTGTGACCACTGGAGTTGAACGGTCCGAGCCGGGACGGGTCGAAGAAGAACAGCCCGCCCACCGCGACGAGCAGCAGCGGCACGAACTTCAGCACCGTCGAGACGAGTTGGACCGCACCCACGTACCGGGTGCCGGCGAAGTTGGCGAGGGCCGGCAGCCACTGCAGGGCCAGGGCGGCCAGACACGCGGTCCACTTGTGGTCGTTGACCGGGATCAGGACGTCCAGGTAGCCGACGGCGGCCACGGCGAGCGCCGCGTTGGACACCCAGGTGGTGATCCAGTACGCCCACGCGGCGAGGAATCCGGCGAAGTCGCCGAAGGCCTCGCGGGCGTAGACGTAGGGGCCGCCGGTACGGGGGTCGCGCGCGGCGAGCCGGCCGAAGACCAGCGCGAGCGCGACGGCACCCACGGTCAGCACACCGAAGGCCACCAGGCTGACCCAGCCGTACGGGGCGATGGAGGCGGGGAGCAGGAAGATGCCGCCGCCGATGATGTTGCCCATGACCAGCGCGGTCGCGACCGGCAGACCGAAGCGGCGGGCGTGCTTGCTGGGGGAACCCTGGGCGTCCGTGACGCCGGTGGTGCCGGGAACGTCTCCGACGGCAGACTGAAGCTCCTCGGAGGGGGCCGGAGCCGGCTGGGGGGCGGTTCCGGTGACATGCATGGGTGGTGCGCCTCTCATCGAACAGATGTCCCAGGATCGCCGGGACTCAGTCATGGTCCGGGATGCCCCGGCCCGCCGCAAAATCGCCGCTTCTTGTGCCGTCCGGACCGGCTGATGGTGGAAAAAGTCCACTGTCGCGGTGTCCACACCGCGAGATATCCGGCGCCCCGGACCCGCGGGGCCACCCCGGCGGCTCGGCCTGCGCGCGGCGGACGTCTTCGTGCTGGCCGGTCAGGACGTCCCGGACAAACTCGCACCCGTGGACCCGTGGGCCGTCAACCTGCTTTCGGACCTCGTGCGGCACGCTGCGGAACCGTCGCCGGATGACCTCCGTGCCCTGCGCGGGTTCCTCCTGGGCCTGCCGCAGGAGAATCCCGGCTCGGCCGGCGGAGGATTCCGAACCTGCTCGCCCGGGGTGGTGAGGAGGTGACCGCCGCCCTGCTGGGCATCCCCGCCCCCGACCTGGCCGTGCTCAGCGGGGCCGCCCCGTGCGAGGTGGACAGACGCGCCGAACCGTCGACCTGGCCGGCGCACTGCGGGACTAGGCTCCGCCGCCGGCCCACAGGCTGCGCACGTGCCCCAGATGCCGGGTCATGATCGCGTGGACGGCCTTCTCGTCCCGTTCCAGCAGGGCGTCGAGGAGCTCCAGGTGCTCCTCGGCCGAGGCGAGCAGGCGGCCGGCCTCCACCAGTGCCGTCAGGCCGTAGAGACGGGAGCGTTTGCGCAGGTCGGCGACCACCTCGACCAGGTGGGCGTTGCCGGCCAGGGCGAGCAGACCGAGGTGGAAGCGGGTGTCGGCCTCGACATAGGCGATCAGGTCGCCCGCCACCGCCGCCGTGACGATCTCGCGGGCCGCCGGGCGCAGCGCCTCCAGCGAGACGCGGTCGGCGGTGCGGGCGAGCTGCACGACGGTCGGTATCTCGATCAGGGAGCGGATGTGCGTGTACTCGTCCAGCTGCTTGTCGGAGACGACGGTGACCCTGAAGCCCTTGTTCGGCACGGTGTCGACCAGTCCCTCCTTGGCCAGGTCCAGCATCGCCTCGCGCACCGGCGTCGCCGAGACGCCGAAGCGGGCGGCGAGCGAGGGCGCGGAGTAGACCTCGCCCGGCCGCAGCTCGCCGGCGATCAGCGCGGCGCGCAGCGCGTCGGCGACCCGCTCGCGGTAGCTGCTGCGCCGGCCGCCGAGCCGGGGGAGCGCGGGCATCTCCGTGCCGCGCGGGTTCTGTGCCATGTCACGCATCACCGGTTGAGTCTAGAGGACGCTCTAGAGGACGAAGCCCTCCGGGAAGGGGTCGGTGGGGTCCAGGAGGTACTGGGCAGTGCCGGTGATCCAGGCGCGGCCGGTGAAGCTGGGCAGGACCGCCGGGCGGCCCGCGACCTCCGTCGTGCCCAGCAGCCGGCCGGTGAAGCGTGTGCCGATGAAGGACTCGTTCACGAACTCGGTGTGCAACGGCAGTTCGCCGCGCGCGTGCAGCTGCGCCATGCGTGCGCTCGTGCCGGTGCCGCAGGGGGAGCGGTCGAACCAGCCGGGGTGGATGACCATCGCGTGGCGCGAGTGGCGTGCCGTGGCGCCGGGCGCGTACAGGTGGACGTGGTGGCAGCCGTGGATGGAGGGATCCTCCGGATGCACCGGTTCCGCCTCGGAGTTGATCGCGTCCATGAGCGTCAGACCGGCCGCGAGGATGTCGTCCTTGCGGGCGCGGTCGAAGGGCAGCCCGAAGGCGTCGAGCGGGAGGATCGCGTAGAAGTTGCCGCCGTAGGCGAGGTCGTAGGTGACCGTGCGCCCGTCGGGCAGGGTGATCTTGCGGTCCAGGTCGACGGCGAACGACGGCACGTTCTTCAGGGTCACGTTCCGCGCGGCTCCGTTCTCCACCGACACCTCGGCGACCACCAGCCCCGCCGGGGTGTCGAGCCGGATCGTGGTCACCGGCTCCACCACCTCCACCATGCCGGTCTCGACCAGCACGGTCGCCACACCGATGGTGCCGTGCCCGCACATCGGCAGATAACCGGAGACCTCGATGTAGATGACGCCCCAGTCGCAGTCGGGCCGGGTCGGCGGCTGCAGGATCGCGCCACTCATCGCGGAGTGGCCCCGCGGCTCGTTCATCAGCAACCGCTTGACGTGGTCGCGGTGTTCCCGGAAGTACAGCCGCCGCTCGTTCATCGTCGCACCCGGTACGGTGCCGATCCCGCCGGTGATCACCCGGGTCGGCATGCCCTCGGTGTGCGAGTCGACGGCGTGCAGGACGAGTGTGCTGCGCATGATCCGACTCCCTTGTGCGCGCTTATGCGAGGCCCGCGGCGACGGCCTTCTCGGTGGCGGCCCGGACCTGGGCCTCCTGCTCGGGGAGCAGCGGCACGCGTGGCGCGCGCACCGGGCCGCCGTACCGGCCGACGACGTCCATGGACAGTTTGATCGCCTGCACGAACTCCACCCGCGAGTCCCAGCGCAGCAGCGGGTGGAGCTGCCGGTACAGGGGGAGCGCGGTGGTGAGGTCCCCGGCGACCGCGGCGCGGTACAACTGCACCGAGGCCCTGGGGAGCGCGTTCGGATAGCCGGCCACCCAGCCCTTGGCGCCCGCCACGGCCAGCTCCAGCAGTACGTCGTCGGCGCCGATCAACAGGTCCAGTTCCGGGGCGAGTTCGGCGATGCGGTAGGCGCGGCGGACGTCGCCGGAGAACTCCTTCACGCCGTGGATGTGGCCCTCTCCGTGGAGCCGGGCGAGGAGTTCGGGCACCAGGTCGACCTTGGTGTCGATCGGGTTGTTGTAGGCCACCACCGGCAGGCCCGCGCGCGCGACCTCGGCGTAGTGGGCGAGGACGGAACGCTCGTCGGCGCGGTAGGCGTTGGGCGGCAGCAGCATCACCGACGCGCAGCCGGCCTCGCCCGCCTGCTCGGCCCAGCGCCGGGCCTCGGCCGAGCCGTACGCGGCGACGCCCGGCATCACCCGCGCGCCGCCGATCGCCGCCACGGCCGTCTCCACCACGCGGGCGCGTTCCTCGGGGGTGAGCACCTGGTACTCGCCGAGCGAGCCGTTCGGCACGACGCCGTCGCAGCCGTGTCCGACCAGCCAGGCGCAGTGCTCGGCATAGCGGTCGTAGTCGATCGAGAGGTCGTCGCGCAGCGGGAGGGCGGTGGCGACGAGCACGCCGCGCCAGGGACGGTTCGGTGACTGGGCCATGCGGAGGTCCCCCATCCGATGAGGTGTGACATATTACTGACTGCGGTGACCCGTGGACAGGTCTCCGTTGTGGTGATTCAGTCCGGTGGTTCGGTGTCCGGCAGCGCGGCCAGGACGCCGAGTGGTACCGGCCGGGCGAAGGGGCGGCGGCCGGCAGTGAGCGGGCATCCGGTCAGGCCGGCCACCGCGGGCGCGCACATCCGGCCCTGGCACCAGCCCATCCCGGCCCGGGTGAGCAGCTTCGCGGTGCGCAGATCACCCGCGCCGAGCGTGCCGGCGGCCGTACGGACCTGACCGGCGGTGACCTCCTCGCACCGGCACACCACCGTGTCGTCCGTGATCCGGTCCGCCCAGCCCGCAGGCGGCGCGTACACCGTCTCCAGGGCCGCGAAGAAGGCCCGCTGCCGGGTCCTGGTCCGGGCGGCCGCCGCCCAGGAGCGCGGGTCGGGTGCGGTGCCGCGCAGACGGGCGGCGATCGAGCGGCCCGCGATGTGTCCCTCGGCGAGCGCGAGGGCCGCGCCGCCGATCCCGGTGGCCTCCCCGGCGGCCCAGATGCCGGGCACGTCGGTGCGCTGCTCGTCGTCGACCCGTACGTCCGTGCCGGTCAGGGTGCAGCCGAGGGTCTCGGCGAGGTCGGTGTGCGGCAGCATGCCGTGCCCGACGGCGAGGGTGTCACAGGGGATGCGGCGCGCACTGCCGGGCCTGATCCGGCCGTCCCTGTCCAGCGCGGCGACGGTGACCGCCTCCAGTCGGTCGGTGCCGTGCGCCTCCAGCACGGTGTGCCGGGGCAGCGCGCGCACCTTGTGCCGCAGCAGCCGCGCCGCGTACCAGGCGCCTTCGGCGAGCTTGCCGGGCTCCGCCACGAGGGCCGGGGTGCGGCGCAGTACGGCGCCGGGGCCGGCGGACTCGACCAGCGCGGCCACCCGCGCCCCGGCCGCGGCGAGCCCCGTGGTCACCGGAAGCAGCAGCGGTCCGGTGCCGGCGACCACGACCGTGCGGCCGGGCAGCACCAGTCCGCCCTTGAGCATGGCCTGCGCGCCGCCCGCCGTGACGACACCGGGAAGCGTCCAGCCCGGGAAGGGCAGCACGCGCTCGTACCCGCCGGTGGCGAGCAGGACGGCGTCGGCGCGGACGGAGACCCCTTCCTCCTGCGCGGGGCCGCGCAGGGCGTGCACGGTGAAGCTGTCGGACCCCCGCTCCACACACCAGACATGGTGGTCCGTCAGGTGGGTGACGAGTCCGGCGTCGATGTGCCGGTCGATGCCGTCCCGCAGGCGCTGCCAGGTGCGCCACTGGTGGTGCAGGGCCTCGGGGCGGCGGGCGCCGAGGGCCCGGGCGGGCTGCCGGTAGAACTGGCCGCCCGCCTGCTCGGCCGCGTCGACGAGGGTGACCCGTACGCCCCGGGCGGCCGCCGCCACTGCCCCGGCGAGCCCCGCCGGGCCGGCCCCGACGACGGCGAGATGCGCTCGCTCAGTCATCGTCCCGTCCCGTCCCCTCCTGTGTGCGGATCACATCGCCCGGCCCCACCGGCACCAGGCAAGCCCGTTGGTTCGCCCGGCCGTTGACGGTGACCAGGCAGTCGAAGCACACCCCGATCCCGCAGAACACCCCGCGGGGCCGGCCGGCCCCGCGGGTGCTGCGCCAGGAGGTCACCCCCGCCGCCCACAGCGCCGCCGCGACCGTCTGCCCGGGCAGGGCCGCGAGGGGCCGCCCGTCGAAGGTGACGGTGAAGGCCTCGCCGGGGTGGGCCCGGGCCAGCTCCAGGGGATTCACGGCGTGTCGCCTCCGTCGGTGTCGTACCCCTCGAACCGCTCCGGCCGGAACGGCGTGAGGTCCAGTTCCGGGGTCTTCCCGGTGAGCGTCTGCGCGATCAACTGCCCGGTGCCGGTGGCGAGTCCGATGCCGGCGCCCTCGTGTCCGCAGGCGTGGAACAGCCCCGGCGCGCGGGGGTCGGGGCCGATCGCCGGGAGGTGGTCGGGCAGGTACGGCCGGAAGCCCGCGTACGTCCGCAGCGCGCGCACCCGCTCCAGGAAGGGGAACAGTCCGATCGCGCCGGCCGCGAGCGCCCGTACGGCGGGAAGCGACAGCGAGGGGTCGAAGCCGACGCGCTCCCGGCTCGCGCCGATCAGCACCGGACCGGCGGCCGTGCCCTCCACCACCGGCGAGGTGCGCAGGGCGGCCGAGTCGCTGGCGACGTCGGCCACATAGTCGGCGGCGTACACCTTGTGCCGCACCATCCGCGGCAGTGGCTCGGTGACCAGGACGAAGCCGCGCCTCGGGAGCACCGGCAGCCGGACGCCGGCGAGCGCCGCGAGGTCGCCGCCCCAGGTGCCGGCCGCGTTCACCACGGCCGGTGCGTGCAGGTCGCCCTGGTCGGTGCGGACGCCGGCCACCGTGCCGTCGGCCGTGCGCAGCACCCCGGTCACCGTCCGGCCCGTGTGCAGGCGGGCGCCGGAGGCGCGGAGCAGGTGGGCGGCGGCGAGGGCGGGCATGACCTGGGCGTCCTGCGGATAGTGCACCCCGCCCGCCAGGCCGGGAGCCAAGTGGGGTTCCAGAGAGGGCAGTCGGTCCGCGGTCACCGGGTCGGCCACGACTCCCGCGGAGCGCTGGCCGGCCGCGAACGCGTGCAGCGCGGCGAGGGTCTCGGGACTGGAGGCGACCACGAGGCCGCCCTTGGGCTCGTACTCGACCGCCGCTCCCAGCTCGTCGCCCAGCCGTGCCCACAACCGGGCGGACAGCAGGGCGAGTTGGAGCTCGGGTCCGGGTTCCTTGTCGGAGACGAGCAGGTTGCCCTCGCCGGCGCCGGTGGTGCCGCCGGCCACCGGGCCCCGGTCCACCACCCGCACGTCGAGCCCGGCCCGCGCGGCGTACAGGGCGCAGGCCGCGCCGACCATGCCGGCTCCGACCACCACGACATCGCAGGTCAGTCCCTTTGCCACGACAGTACTATGTCACATGGCGCAGATTCTGAGGAGACCTCCGGCGCTCTCGGCCGGCCACAGGCATGTCCTAGGCGTGGACGCCCCCTTGACGGCGTCGGACGCCGGATCGACACTCCGGAGTGGGAATCCTAGTGAACAGGTAGGGAATCATGACGCGCCTCGACACGGTCACCGGCCTCGCGGGCCGTACGCCGTTGCGCGCACCCCTGCTCACCTCCCGCCGGCACATCGACCTGCTGCGCGTCTGCAGCGCGATCAGCGTCCACCGCTGAGCCGGGCGCCGCGCGCCCCTCGGCCGACGCCGCACCTCCGCACGCCCACCACCCGGGGAGACGCATGTCCACCACTCCGCTCGCCACCCTCCCGCCCGCCCACCGCACCACCCCCGTCTTCCGGGGCCGGATCGGCCGGGACGCGCGCAGCGGCCACTACGCCGTGCCGCACCGCTACCGGCTCCATCTGTCGACCGCCTGCCCCGACGGGCTGCGCCTCGCCGTCGGCCACCACCTCCTCGGCCTGGACGGCAGTTGTCCGGTCACGGTCCTGCCCGCCGTACCGGACTGTCCCGGCGGCGGCCACTCCGCGCTGCGCCCGCTGTACGAGGCGAGCGCCCACCGGTACACCGGCCCGGCCCTCGCACCCGTGCTCAGCGACGACTGGTCCGGACGCATCGTCAGCACCCACGCCCGCGACATCCTGCGCGACCTCGACCGCTTCCCGCACGAGGGCCGCGCCGCTCTGTACCCGTGCGGCCTGGAGTCGGTGATCGAGGCCGTCGAACGGATGTGTGCCGAGGGCATCGAGGAGGCCGCGCAGCGCGCCGGGCAGGCCGGCATCGACCCCGCCGGGCGGGCCGCCGCCCTGGACGTGCTCCTGGACACCCTGGGCCGGCTGGACAACCGGCTGGCCGCGGAGGAGTACCTGGTCGACGGCCGGCTCACTGCGGCCGACGTCGAACTGTGGGTCACGCTGGTGCAGTTGGACACCGTCCACCGCTGTCACCTCGACGCCTCCGCCGTCCACCGCATCGCCGGCCACCGCGCCCTGTGGGCCTACGCCGGCCGCCTGGCCGCCCATCCCGCCTTCGGCCGCCCTCTCGACCTCGACGGCATCTCCCGCCGCCACCACGGCCGTTGCCAGGGCCTGGAAGCCGCCGGAGCGGCCGTCCAGATCCTGGACTGGGCGCGCCACGCCGCGGCTGCCCAGGACGCTTCCCGCAGGTGAGCAACGGTCGGGCGGCGTCCACCACGCGGACGGCCGTTGACATTCGAACGGCCAACTGCCTTACTTACGGCTCAGAACGGTCATGAGCGTCAGCGCCAAGCCCTGGCTCGCTGACCGGCAACCCTCGCACCGCGGTGGGGTGCCCCAGGTGACGACCGGACCGGAATGACGTTTTCGGTAAGCGCGAGGGCCCCGCGGGGCCGGAACAGTGACAGGTGACGCCATGTACGCAGCTCCCAGGACGGCCGCGAGCCGCCCCCAGGGCTGCGTACGGTCGTGCGGCGGGCTCCTCGTCGCCGACCGCGCCGTCGATCTGCTCCGCGTCAACAGCGCACTGTGTACCGCACCGGGCTCTGCCCGCTGCCAGGGCTGACGACCCTTTCCAGCCCTCCCTTCTCCAGCCCTCGCGTTCCTGACGCACACCGCCGCCGTGGTGTGCCGTCGCGCCCGCCCAGCCCCCGGTTCCCGTGCGCCGCCGTGCCCCGCCTCGTGCCGTAGTGCCGTAGCGGTCCCGCAGCCGCGCGCCGCGAGCCGGGGTGTCCGACTCCGCCGGAGCCCGCCATGAGTGAACCCCCAGGCGCCGCCGTCTCCCTCGCCGAGGCGCCGCCAGCCGACACCCCGACAACGCCCCCGAAGGCACAGCGAGTTCAGCCGTTGCGCCGGCCCGGACGGTGGATCGCCACCGCCGTCGTCCTCGTGCTCGTCGCGCAGTTCCTGCACGGGCTGGCCACGAACCCGTTCTACCAGTGGGACCGCTTCCGCTACTGGTTCCTGCGCCCCACCGTCCTCGACGGACTCCTCGTGACCCTGGAAGTCGCCGCGCTCAGCGCCGTCTTCGGACTCCTGGGCGGCGTCCTGCTGGCCCTCGGCCGGCAGTCCGGCAGCCCGGTACTGCGCGCCGCGAGCTGGACCTACACCTGGCTGTTCCGCTCGGTGCCGCTGATCGTCGTCCTGATCTTCCTCTACAACTTCAGCGCCCTTTACAAGACGCTGAGCCTCGGTATCCCCTTCGGCCCCGCCTTCGTCAGCTTCGACGAGTCCAGGCTCGCCACCGACATGACGGTCGCCGTGGTGGGGCTCAGCCTCAACGAGGCGGCATACGCGGCCGAGGTCGTACGCGGCGGCATCCTCTCCGTCGACCAGGGCCAGCACGAGGCGGCCGCCGCACTCGGCCTGCCCAAGGGCTACCAGTTCACCCGGATCGTCTTCCCGCAGGCCCTCAGGTCCATCACACCGAACTACGTCAACCAGCTCATCGGCCTCATCAAGAGCACCTCGCTGGTGTTCTACGTCTCGCTGCTCGACCTCTTCGGCTCCGTGCAGACCATGGGCAGCACCTACCCCGGCGACATCGTGCCCCTGCTGCTGGTCGCCACCGTCTGGTACCTGATCCTCACCAGCGCCGTGTCCGTCGTCCAGTTCTACGTCGAGCGGTACTTCGCGCGGGGCGCCACCCGCACCCTGCCGCCGACCCCGCTGCAGAAGGCGCGCGCGGGCCTCGCCGAGTTCCGGGCCCGGCTGCGCAGGGAGGCCGCCGTATGACCGCCACCGACAGCCTCGAGACCACCCCGGCCGCACTGGAGGTCCACGGCGTCCACAAGTGGTACGGCACCCATCGCGTGCTCGACGGCATCGACCTGACCGTGCGCCCCGGCGAGGTCACCGTCGTCATCGGCCCTTCCGGCTCCGGCAAGTCCACCCTGCTGCGGGTCATCAACCACCTGGAGAAACCCGAGGTCGGCCACGTCAGCGTCGGAGGCGAGCCGATCGGCGTCCAACGCGGCAGCGGCGGCCGGCTCAAGGAGCTCAGCGAGCGCGCCATCCTGGCCCAGCGCAGCCGCATCGGCTTCGTCTTCCAGAACTTCCATCTCTTCCCGCACCTGACCGCACTCGACAACGTCGCCGCCGCGCCCGTCGCCACCGGCAAGCTGACCAAGCCCGAAGCGCTGGACCTGGCCCGCGACCTGCTCACCCGGGTCGGCCTCGGCGACCGCACCGGCGCCTACCCGCGCCAACTCTCCGGCGGACAGCAGCAGCGCGTCGCCATCGCCCGCGCCCTCGCGCTGCGGCCCGGCATCATCCTGTTCGACGAGCCGACCTCCGCGCTCGATCCCGAGACGGTCGGCGAGGTGCTCTCCGTCATCAAGGACCTCACCACCAGCGGCACCACCCTGGTCATCGTCACCCACGAGATCGGCTTCGCCCGCGAGGTCGCCGACCGGATCGTCTTCATCGACGGCGGCCGGATCGTCGAACAGGGACCGCCCCAGGAGGTCCTGGACAGGCCCCGGCACGAGCGGACCCGGGACTTCCTCGGCAAGGTCCTCTGACCCCGTACCCACCGCAGTTCCCGAACGACACTTCCGAACGACAAGGACAGCCATGCGCAGCCACCTTTCCCGACGCGGCCTGATACGCGGCATCACCGCGGCGACCGCCGTCGCCACCCTCGCCACCGGGCTCGCCGCCTGCGGGGGTGACAGCGACGCCGCGACCACCACCGACGCCGCCGGCAGCGTGACCGTCGGCCGGCTCTCCAACGGTGCCGCCAAGCAGACCACGCTGAAGGTTTCCGAGATCAAGTCCATCAGCGCGCAACTGCCCGCCTCCGTGCGCAGGAGTGGCAAGCTCACCATCGGCGTGGGCGCCCTGCCGGCCGGCTTCGCGCCACTGGCGTACGTCGGCAGCGACCAGAAGACCCTCACCGGCGCCGAACCCGACTTCGGCCGGCTGGTCGCCGCCGTGCTCGGACTGAAGCCCGAGATCCGCAACTTCACCTGGGAGAACCTCTTCGTCGGCATCGACAGCGGCAAGGTCGACGTCGCCTTCTCGAACGTCACCGACACCGAGGAGCGCAAGAAGAAGTACGAGTTCGCCTCCTACCGGCAGGACAACCTCGGCTTCGAGGTGCGCAAGTCCAGCACGTGGAACTTCGACGGCGACTACGAGAAGCTCGCCGGGCTGACCGTCTCCGTCGGCTCCGGGACCAACCAGGAGAAGATCCTCCTGGAGTGGAAGAAGAAGCTCCAGAGCGAGGGCAAGGACCTCACCGTCAAGTACTACCCCGACCGCAATGGCACCTACCTGGCCCTGGACAGCGGCAAGATCGACGCCTTCTTCGGGCCCAACCCGGGCATCGCCTACAACATCGCGAAGACCGCGGGCACCCCGAAGGCGACCCGCAGCGCGGGCACCTTCTCCGGCGCGGGCGCCTCGCTCCAGGGGCTGATCGCCGCCACCGCCAAGAAGGACAGCGGTCTGGCGAAGCCCATCGCCGCGGCCGTCAACCACCTGATCGAAAACGGGCAGTACGCCAAGTGGCTGGCCGCCTACCACCTCTCCAACGAGGCCGTCGCCAAGTCCGAGGTCAATCCGCCCGGCCTGCCGCTGGACAACTCCTGACCCACCGTGCACCCGAACCGAGCCGAGAGAGGCACCGCCTGTCGTGCCGTCCCGTGAAGCCGGCCTCCGCGCAGGCGGAGCCCTGCCCCCGACCGACGACCCGGCCCTCGACAACGCCGTCTGGGCAGCCCTGACCGGCCCGCACGCCCATCTCGCCGAACGGGTCGGCCGCGCCGCCCGGTACCAGGACGGCATCTACGCCTTCGCCGCCCTCGACGCCCCCGCCGACCCGGCCGCCTGGGCCGACCTGCGCACCCTCCTCGTCCCCGCAACCGCCGTACGGGTCAAGCCCATCGAACGGGTACCCGACGGCTGGCGCGTCGAAGCCGAGGGGGAAGGCGTGCAGTTGGTGGACACCGCACTGCGTGCCGAACCCGCGCCGGAAGCGGTACGGCTCGGGACCGACGACGTCCCCGAGATCCTCGACCTCGTCGCCCGGACCCGGCCCGGCCCGTTCCACCAGCGGACCGTCGAGATGGGCGGGTACCTCGGCATCCGGCACGAGGGGCGGCTCATCGCGATGGCGGGGGAGAGGCTACGGCCGCCGGGCTGGACCGAGATCAGCGCCGTCTGCACCGATCCCGGTCACCGCGGCCGGGGGCTGGCCACCCGCCTGGTGCGTGCGGTCGCCTTCGGGATCCGGGAGCGCGGGGACACCCCGTTCCTGCACGCCGCCGCCGGCAACACACCGGCGATCCGGCTCTACGAGTCGATCGGCTTCACCCTGCGCCGCCGCTCGCGCATCGTGCAGGTGCGCAGCGTGGACACGCGCGAGCGGGTTCGCGGCTCGGACATGCGCCGGCGGGCTCGCAGCGCGGGAACAATCGCGGCCGGCCCTGCGGGAACAACCGAAGGCGGCCGCGCGTTGTGACTCATGACGAGATCCGCGAGGCGGTCGCCCACCGGCCCGCCCGCGCCCGACGGACGGAGGTGACGGCCGTGACACGCGTACTCCCGCTGTGCGCCCCGCGTCCGTACCGCTCCGTCCGCTTGATATCCCGGCCGCACATAGATCTCCAGCGCGTGTCCGCCGCGCTCTGTCGCCACTGACCTTTTCTCCCCGGCCTGCCCAGCCGCACGGCCCGGGTCCGCCCCTGCCGCGCTCGCCCTCGCCGACGCCTGCCCTCGCGAGCCGGTGTTCTCGTACGGACATCAAGGAAGGCACCGAAGTGTCCTCAACTCCCGCTTCTCTTCTGCACCTTGCCGTCGCGCTGGACGGCACCGGCTGGCACCCCGCGTCCTGGCGCGAGCCGGTCGCCCGCCCCCGGGACCTGTTCACCGCCGGCTACTGGGCCGACCTGGTCGCCGAGGCCGAACGCGGCCTGGTCGACTTCGTCACCATCGAGGACGGCCTCGGCCCGCAGTCCGCGCACTTCCTCGACCCCGACGAGCGCACCGACCAGGTGCGCGGCCGGCTCGACGCGGTCCTCGTCGCCTCCCGCGTCGCCCCGCTCACCCGGCACATAGGCCTGGTGCCGACCGTGGTGGCCACGCACACCGAGCCATTCCACGTCTCCAAGGCGATCGCCACCCTCGACTACGTCAGCACCGGCCGCGCGGGCCTGCGGGTGCAGATCAGCGCCCGGCCGAACGAGGCCGCCCACTTCGGCCGCCGTACCATCGGCCGGATCGAGGCCTACGACAGCCCGGCCGCACGGGACATCGTCACCGAACTGTTCGACGAGGCCGCCGACCACGTGGAAGTGGTGCGCCGGCTCTGGGACAGCTGGGAGGACGACGCCGAGATCCGGGACGCGGCGACGGGCCGCTTCATCGACCGGGACAAGCTGCACTACATCGACTTCGAGGGCCGCCACTTCAGCGTCAAGGGGCCCTCGATCACGCCCCGCCCGCCTCAGGGGCAGCCGCCGGTCACGGCCCTCGCCCACCAGAGCGTCCCGTACCGGCTCGTCGCCCGCCAGGCCGACGTCGGCTATGTCACCCCGCACGACGTGGACCAGGCCCGGGCGATCGTCGCCGAGATCCGCGCCGAACAGCGGGCGGCGGGCCGCGCCGGGGAGACCTTGCACGTCTTCGGCGACCTCGTCGTCTTCCTCGACGACAGCCGGGCCGAGGCCGAGGCCAGGCGGGAGCGGCTGGACACGCTCGCGGGTGAGCCGTACACCGGCGACGCCCGGATCTTCACCGGCACGGCCGACGAACTCGCCGATCTGCTGGAGGAGTTGGCGGCGGGCGGGCTGACCGGGTTCCGGCTGCGGCCCGCCGTCGCCGGGCACGATCTGCCCCGCATCAGCCGTGACCTGGTGCCCGAACTCCAGCGCCGGGGCCGCTTCCGGCAGGCCTACGAGGCCGACACCCTGCGCGGCCTGCTCGGCCTCGCCCGCCCCGCCAACCGCTACGCCGCAGCCACCGCCTGAGCAGCCGGAGAGGACGACCGCACCCATGAGCAAGCCGCTGAAGCAGATCCATCTGGCCGCCCACTTCCCCGGCGTCAACAACACCACCGTGTGGAGCGACCCGGCCGCCGGCAGCCACATCGAGTTCAGCTCCTTCGCGCACTTCGCGCGGACCGCCGAACGCGCCAAGTTCGACTTCCTGTTCCTCGCCGAGGGACTGAGGCTGCGCGAACAGGGCGGCGAGATCTACGACCTGGACGTCGTCGGCCGCCCCGACACCTTCACCGTGCTGGCCGCACTGGCCGCCGTCACCGACCGGCTCGGCCTGACCGGCACCATCAACTCCACCTTCAACGAGCCGTACGAGGTGGCACGGCAGTTCGCCAGCCTCGACCACCTCTCCGGCGGCCGCTCCGCCTGGAACGTGGTCACCTCCTGGGACGCCTTCACCGGCGAAAACTTCCGCCGCGGCGGCTTCCTGCCGCAGGAGGAGCGCTACTCCCGCGCCAAGGAGTTCCTCGCCACCGCGCACGAACTCTTCGACTCCTGGCGCGGCGACGAGATCCTCGCCGACCAGGCCACCGGCACCTTCCTCCGGGACGCCGAGGCCGGCGCCTTCGTGCACCAGGGGCAGCACTTCGACATCCACGGCCGCTTCAACGTCCCGCGGTCCCCGCAGGGCCGCCCGGTGATCTTCCAGGCCGGGGACTCCGACGAGGGCCGTGAGTTCGCCGCGTCCGACGCGGACGCGATCTTCAGCCGCTACTCCACGCTGAAGGAGGGCCAGGCCTTCTACACGGACGTCAAGTCACGCCTCGCCAAGTACGGCCGCCGCCCCGACCAGCTCCTCATCCTGCCCGCCGCCACCTTCGTCCTCGGCGACACCGACCAGGACGCCGCCGAACTCGCCCGCGAGGTGCGCCGGCAGCAGGTCAGCGGCGCCACCGCCCTCAAGCACCTGGAGTTCGTCTGGAACCGGGACCTGTCGGGGTACGACCCGGAGGGCCCGCTGCCCGACGTGGACCCGGTGGTGAGCGAGGAGCACATCTCCCGGGGCCGCGCCCAGGTGCGGATGTACCGGGACCCGATCGCCATCGCCCGCGAGTGGCGGCAGCTCGCCGAGGCCAACAAGTGGTCCATCCGCGACCTGGTCATCAACACCGGCAACCGGCAGACCTTCGTCGGCTCCCCGGCCACGGTCGCCCGGACCATCAACGACTTCGTGCAGGCGGACGCCTCCGACGGCTTCATCCTTGTCCCGCACATCACCCCCGGCGGCCTCGACCCCTTCGCCGACAAGGTCGTACCCCTGCTCCAGGAACAGGGCGTCTTCCGCGCCGACTACACGGGCACGACCCTGCGCGACCACCTCGGCCTCGCCCACCCCGACGCCGGCACCACCGCCGCGCCCGAGCGGGCCGCGTCCTGAACCGGCGTCCGCGCACACCGGCGTGGCCGTGGACGTCTCCTCCCCCGTAGGTGACGTCCACGGCCACTCCCCCGGTGCCGGACCTTGGGATGTGTCGTCAGCGTGTGCTCACCAGCACATGACCGCCGTCTCTCCCGACCCCCATGTCGAGTACAGACGCACGCGGACGACATAGCGGCGGCCCTTGACGAGCCGGACGCGGACGGCGGCGTTGTCCGGTGTGCCGCCGTCGTCGTGGCCCCCGAGGAAGCGCGGCACCCCGTCGCGCTCCTCGAAGACCACGAGCACGGTGTCGGCGTCGCCGAAGGTGCCCACGGTGTAGTCGCGGGTCTCCGGCGGCTCGACGGTGAAATCGGCCTGCTCGCCCGGTCCGAGACCGAGCGGCGCCGACCGGAACGGCACCAGCGCCGCCGGTCCGGCCGGGCCGGTCGGCGGATACCAGCGCAGCACGAACTCCTTGTCGGCCGGGGACGGGCCGTCGGACGGAGTCAGCCCCCCGCGGTACTGCTCCGGCTCCAGCACCAGCCCCGGCCCGAACGGGAACGTCATCACCGACTGCGGATCCCACACCGAGCCGCTCGCCTCACCGGCGGCCAGCTCGCGCAGGACGTTCGTGTATGTCGTCTCCCGGCTCCAGAAGTTCGGCGGGCCCGCCAGTTCGGCGTACACGGCCTCGTCCCAGTGGAGCCCGGCGTACGGGCTCTGGTGCTCGTGCACCATGCCGAGCGCGTGCCCGATCTCGTGCAGCACCGTCCCGCGCTCCCCGGCCCCGGTCACGTCCCAGCCCAGGTTCATGGTGCGCTCGCTCCGGCCGACCGACAGCGCCTCCCGGCCCACCGCCGACCAGGAACCGCCGCCGGCCTGGAACCCGATCCGCAGCTCCGCCTCGCGCCGGTCGCCGACCTCGGCGAACGTGACGCCGATGCCGAGCCCCTGCCACTCGCGGAAGGCATCGCGGACCGCCTCCCGCTGCTCCTCCCCGCCGGCCCACGGCACCCGGCGCAGCTCACCGGTCCCGGGGACCGGGATCACCGAGCTGTCGGAGCCGTCGGTGCCGTCGTAGAGGTAGTAGTGCAGGACCGTGCCGTTGACCCACATCCGCCGCCCGGCGAGCAGCGCACCAAGCCGCTCGGCGGTCAGCCCCTGTGCGAAGCACGGGGCCGGCTGCCGCGGGAGCGAGCAGAGGCGTCGGGTCATGCGGCCAGCGTGCCCGTCCGAGCGGCCGGGCGCCTGAGTCGGGGGCTACTCAAGTCGCCCTGTATCAACCGTGAGTACGCGCGCTCTGCATGAGGTGAGGACTTACGAAGAGGACGCCAAGTCGCTGGAGCTGCCCTGGCCGTTCACCGGCCGGGACGAGGAAATGGAGCTGGTGCGCACCTCGTCGGCCGCCGGCCGGCACGGCATCGTGGTGACCGGACCGGCCGGCCACGGCAAGACCCGGCTGATCATGGAGGCGGTCCGGGGCACGGAGCACACCCTGGTCACCGGCACCCCCGAGGCCCAGGGCCTGCCCTTCGCGGCCTTCGCCCACCTGCTGCCCGAGCCCGTCTCGCTGCACCGCGCGGTGCGCATCCTGTCCGGCGTACGGCTCCTGGTCGTGGACGACGCGCATCTGCTGGACGAGGCCTCCGCCGCCCTCGTGCACCAGCTCGCCGTGCACGGCCGCACCCGGCTCGTCGTGGCCGCCGTGGACGGCGTGCCCGCGCCCGGCGCGGTGTCCCGGCTGTGGACCGGGGAACTGCTGCCCCGGCTGGCCCTCGAACCGCTGCCCTGCGAGGACGTGGCCCGCCTGCTCGCCGCCGCCGGGCTGGAACCGCTCACCGTCCGCCGCCTGCACCGGGTCTGCCGGGGCGATCTGCGCTTGCTGCGCGACGTGGTCGCCGCGCTCGGCACGACCGGGCGGCTGATTCCCGTTCCCGGTACGCAGGAGCGGGTCTGGCGGGGGGCGCTGCCGGTCACCGCGGCCGTGAAGGAACGACTCGCGCCCGTGCTCGGGCGCTCCCACCCCGGTGAACGGGACATCCTCGAACGCCTCGCGTTCGCCGAGCCGCTGCCGTTGCCCCTGCCACTGGACGACGTCGATCTGGCCGTCCTGGAGCGTCTGGAGAGGGACGGTCTGATACAGGTCGACGACCGAGGCGGCGCCGTCACTCTCGCCCACCCCCTGCACGGGGCGGCCCTGCGCGCCACGGCCGGCCGGCTGCGCGCCCGCCGGCTGTCCGGCGCACCACGCGACCACGGACCGGCCCTCGAAGCCGAACGGCGGGTCCTGCTGCGGGCGATCGAGCGGTTCGACGTGCGGTCGGTGCCCACCCCGGTGGGGGAGTGGCTGGTGACGGAGGGCGCGGTGCTCCCGGCCGGGTACGCCGCCGTCCGCGCCCGGTTCGCGCGGCTGCGGGGTCAGGTCCGCGACGCCGCCGCCTGGGCGCGGGAGGGACTGCGGGGAGCGCCTGGGGACCAGGGGTGCCGTGCGGAACTGCGGTCGGCCGAGGGGGAGTCGGGTCAGGGCGGGGACGACGACGTCTACGCCCGGTACGATGCCGTACGCCTCGGTGACGCCGAGGGGGTCGCCCGGCGGTTGCCTGCCGGCAGCGTGTTCGCGCGGCACGCCGATGCGCTGGCGCGCAAGGACGGGGAAGGCCTGGACCGGGCCGCCGAGGCCCTCGAAGAGCGCGGCTTCCTGCTGTTCGCAGCCGAGGCGCGTGCGCAGGCCGTGCGGGTGCACCGGGATCCGCGGGCCGCGCGCGTCTCCCGCACCCGTGCCGTCGCGCTCGCGCGCCGGTGCCAGGGTGCGCGGACGCCCGCGTTGGCCGGGCTGGTCCTCGGTGAACTCACCGCTCGGCAGCGGCAGATCGTGACGCTCGCGGCGGCGGGCCTGAGCAATCGGGAGATCGCCGAGCGGTTGACCCTGTCCGTGCGGACCGTGGGCAATCATCTGTACAGCGCGTACAGCCGTCTCGGCACCGGTGATCGGGGAGCGCTGCCGGTCCTGTGCGCATCCGCGTAGGCCGCGCTCTCACGCCGCCCCGAACGCGGCGAACGCCCAGCCCGTCGCCTGGTGGACCGGGTCCCCGGGCAGGGTGGTGCGGGCATCCCGGAGTGCCTCCGCCAACGACAGCCCCGCGTCCAGGCCCTTGTGCAGGGCCAGCATCAGGGGGACCACGGCCGCGTCGTTGACCGGTGCGCTGCTCGCCACCACCCCGGCCGTGCCGAGCGGCAGCAACGCGGTGACCAGGCCGAGGAGTTCGTCGGCGCCGACGGAGGCGAGGCGGGCGGTGTCGCAGCTGGAGAGGATGATCCGGTACGGGCTGCGGGCGAGCCGTTCGAAGTCGTGCACGATGAGCGGGCCGTCGGCCATGCGGAGGGCGGAGAACAGCGGGCTGTCGGCGCGGAACGTGCCGTGGGCCGCGAGATGTGCGAGGGCCGCCCCGTCGAGGTGTTCCAGGACCCGCGGGACCTGGGCGCCGTCGCCCTCCAGGACGGTCGCCGTGCCGTAGCGGGCGGCCAGTTCCGGTACTTCCGCGCCGCCGGTGGCGAGGCCCGGTCCGCGCACCAGCACGTGCCGGCCGCCCGGCGGGGGCTCGGTCTCGCGGGCGCGCAGCCAGCTGCCCGCCGACGGGGACACGCTGAGCACCCTCTCGCGCAGCGCGGGCAGCAGTGCCCACGGCACCCGGTGCAGCGCCCCCGGCGGCACGACCGCCACGGGTCCCGAGCCGAGCTGGGCCGCCGCCGCGCCCAGCAGCAGCTCCTGCAGGCGCAGGCCCGCGGCCTCCACCAGCGGCAGCCGGGCCTCGGCGCCGGGGTGGGCGAGGCGCCGCAGCCCGGCCTGCACGTACTCGGCCTCGGTCACCGCCTCGGCCAGCGGGCCGCCGGTGAACCGCCGTACCTGGCCCTGCCCGCACAGCAGGACGTGCACCCGGCCGTCGACCACGGCGAGTTCGACCAGGCGCGCCTCGCCGAGCCGGTCCAGCAGCCGGGCCACCTCGAAGCGGTCGCCCTCGTGCGGGGCGGAGCCGCGTATGTGGTGGGTGCGGGAGCGGATCTCCCGTTCCAGGCGCCGCTGTTCGCGTTCCAGCGCGGGCACCGGGCGGCCCTCCATCCGGGCCTCCTCGGCACGGGCCGCGATCTCCCGGTACGCGGTCAGACCGCTCAGCAGCGCCGGGTCGGCGGGCGGCCGGGTGGGCGGTGCGGACAGCACGGTGGCCCGCCAGCGCTCGCTCCACCGCAGCAGGCGGCGCGGTGAGCCGTGGGCGAGGCTGACCTCCTGGGCCAGCGCGGCCAGTTCGGCGCCCTGCGCGGTGGCGTGGGCCCGCAGCTCCGAGGCGCCGAGCGTCATCCGGTGGTCGTCCAGCACGTCCAGGCCGCGCCGGCAGGCCTCCAGCACGCCCCGTCGGGACCCGGCCGCGCGCGCCCGGAGCGCCTGTGCCGCCCAGCCCGTCACCCGGGCCGGCGGCGGACCGCCGTGACGGCTGCGCGCGGCCACGGCCAAGTGCCGTTCGGCGTCGGCGGTCCAGCCCAGCGCGAGCGCGATCCGGCCCGCGAGCAGCGAGGCCTCCGGCGCGGCGGGGGAGCCGAAGGAGGCCAGCTTCTCGGCGACCGCCGCCGCGTCCGCCACCAGCCGCCCCGAGCGGCGTCCGGCCGCCACCCGCGCCTCGATCAGCACCAGCCGCGCATGGGTCTCCCACCACATCCGGCGCTGCGCCGCGAACAGCCGTACGGCGACGGCGGCGCGGGCCACCGCGGTGTGCGCGTCCCCGGCCGAGCGGGCGGCCCGCGCGGCGGCCAGCAGCAACTCGGCCTTGCGGGTGGACTGCCCGCCGATCCGGTCCAGCAGCGCGATCGTCGCGTCCGCCTCGGCGAGCGCCTCCGGGGCCAGACCGGCCGCCATCAGCACCTCGCAGCGCCGCAGGGACAGCATGTACGTGGGCGTGCCGAGTTTCGCGTACCGCTCCTCGGCCTCGTCCAGCAGCCGCAGGGCCGCCGGGATGTCCCCGGACCGGAACGCGGCGAGCCCCCGGCTCTCCACCGCGTCGGCCTTGTCGTGCTCCTGGCCGGTGGTGTCCCACAGCCGCTCCGCCGCAGTGAAGTCCGCGACCGCCCGGTCCACCGCGCCGAGCGCCAGGTGCACGGTGGCCCGCAGGGTCAGCGCCCGCGCGGTCCAGATGTCGTCGCCGAGCTGCCGCAGCACCGGCAGCGCCCGCCGTATGTCCTCCAGCGCCTCCCGGTGATGCCCCAGCACCCACCACACGTACGCCCGCCGGTACAGCACCCGGGCCCGGGTGTGCCCGCTGCCCCGGGCGACCCCGCGCTCGAAGGAGGTGAGCCCCTGCCGCGTGCGCCCCGCGTGCACCAGTGCGACCCCGAGCGTGGCGAGCACATCCGCCTCGCGGTCGGCCGACTCGGCGCGCGCGGCCAGGTCACGGGCCCGGCGCAGATGCCGGAGCGCGATCCGCAGATCCCCGAAGTCCCGCTGCCAGATGCCGAGCACCTGGTGGGCGACGCTGGCGTGCAGCGGCGGCGGACCGGCCCCCAGCACCTGTTCCGCGCGTGCCCGGGCCTCGCCCGGGTCGGCGAACACCAGGGGCAGCAGTTCGAGCACCGACTCGCTTCCCGCCGTCACGTCTCGCATGGTAGTGGCCACCTGTATCAGACGGTGGCCCCGCGGCTCTCACTGTCGAACACCGTCGACAGGGGGAGGACAGGACATGGCACCACAGCGGTTCCACGAGCAGTTCGAGCACATCCAGCGCTCCATGCCGGACGTATCCCTGGCCATGGGGCCGGACGAGGACGCCCACTTCCTCTACGAGAAGGGCGTCGTGCTGGCCCGGGACGGCGAGGAGGCCCGGGTCGTCGAGGACACCGTGCGCGCCCACTTCACCGCGACCGAGGGTCTGGCCCCCGACCACGTCCGGCGCGACGGCCCGGAGACCAACCGCACCGGCGTCACCCGCATCCGGGTCGGCGACCCGGGCCACGGCGACGACACCGTCCCGCACGCGCTGCGCGCCCTGGGGCAGGCCGAGGACCGCCGGGGCCGCCGGCTGGTGAGCCGCAACCACGTGGTCCACATCGCGGTCAACGCCTGCCCCGGCGACGAGCCGGTGCCGGTCGCGCGCACCCAGCCGGCCAACCCTGCCGCCGCCGACGGCGGTTACGACGCGGACAGCGCCGTCGGCGTCCTCGTGATCGACACCGGCCTGGTCCACGACCACGGCTCCTACCCGCTGCTCGCCCACACCACGGGCGACGCCCAGACGGCCGAGACCGACGCCGACGGCGTGCTCCGCCAGTACGTCGGCCACGGCACCTTCATCGCCGGGATCCTCACGGCCGTCGCGCCCAACACCGAGGTGACCGTCCGCGGCACCCTGAACGACGCCGGGGCGATCCTGGAGTCCGAGTTCGGCGCCCGGCTCTTCGACGCGGTCGACCAGGGCGGCTGGCCGGACATCATCAGCCTGTCCGCCGGCACCCCGACGGAGAGCGGCGAGGGCCTGCTCGGCCTCGACGCGTTCATGCGCGAACTGCGCGAGCAGCGCACCCTGCTGGTGGCCGCCGCCGGCAACAACGCCAGTGACACGCCGTTCTGGCCCGCCGCCTACGCCGCCCTGCCCGAGTACGCGGACAGCGTGCTGTCGGTCGGCGCGCTGCGCGCGGACGGCGACGGCGAGGCCTGCTTCAGCAACCACGGCCCCTGGGTGCGCGTCTACGCCCCCGGCGAGCGCCTCACCAGCGCCCTCACCGGCTTCGACACACCCGTGCCGTACATCTACCAGCACTCCACCTACGACGCCTGCCGGTTCGGCTTCGGCTACCCGTGCACCTGTCAGGTCCTGCGCCACACCGGTGTGTTGAGCGAGGGCCGGGAGAGCACCGGGGCCAAGCCGGACCAGGTGATGTTCGACGGCCTCGCGCAGTGGAGCGGCACCTCCTTCGCCACCCCGGTCGCCGCCGGTCTCGTCGCCGCGCTGATGACGGCGCGGGGGGAGCGCGACCCGCGCGCCGCGCTCGCCCGGCTGCTCGCGGCGACCACGGACACCGCCGAGGTGCGCGGGGCGCACGTCCCGGCGCTCCGGCCGGCCACCTGGCGCCCGGTGCCGGTCGTGGCACCGGCCGTGTCCGCATGAGGTCCGGAACGCTCCGCTCCACGGCGTACGATGACGTGCCGTACATGAGGGGTGGAGCCGTGGACCGAACAGAGGTCGGCGCGCTCGTCCGGTCCGCCGTCGACGGGGACGCCGCGGCCTGGAAGGCGCTGGTGGAAGGGATGAGCCCGCTGGTGTGGTCGGTCGTGCGCGCACACCGGCTCTGCGACGCCGACGGGCACGAGGTCTACCAGACCGTGTGGTTCCGCTTCGCCCAGCACCTGGGCCGGATCCGCGAACCCGACAAGGCGGGGTCCTGGCTGGCCAGCACGGCCCGACACGAGTGCCTGAAGGTGCTCAAGAGCCTGACCCGGCTGACCCTGACGGACGATCCGCGGGTGCTGGACCGGGCCAGTGACGACCGGACCCCGGAGGAGTCGCTGATCGACTCGGAGGACGAGGCGGACCGGGCCGAGCGGGTCCGCCGCCTCTGGCAGGAGCTGGAGGGACTGGGGGAGCGCTGCCGGCAGCTGCTGCGCGTGCTGGTGGCCTCCCCGCCGCCCAGCTACGGTGAGATCTCGGCCGCGCTCGGTATCGCGGTCGGCAGCATCGGACCGCTGCGCCAGCGCTGTCTGCGCCGGCTGCGGGCCCGGATGGACGCACGGGGTGCGGCGTGAACGAGGACAACGAGTTCCCGGAAGCGGGCTCGGCGGACGACGAGTTCGCGGAGGCCCTGCTGGAGGAGGAGCTGCGCCAGGCGGCCGCCGTCCTCGACCCGGTCCCGGACGTCCTGCGCCAACTGGCCCTGGACGCCTATGCGTTGCACGACCTGGACGCGAGGATCGCCGAGCTGACCTTCGACTCGCTCGTGGACGCGCTGCCGGTCAGGGGTGTGCCGGACGCCCCGCGGATGCTGACGTTCAGCGCGGGCGAGGTCACCGTCGACGTCGAGGTCACCGAGGACGGGCTGATCGGCCAGGTGCTGCCGCCGCGGTCCGTGCGCATCGAGGTGCTCGGCGGCCCGCAGACCGCCCGCCCGGTCGCGGTCGACACCCTCGGCCGCTTCACCAGCGACACACCACCGGCCGGCCCGTTCGCCCTCAGGCTGCGGACCGGCGCGGAGGTGATCGTCACGGAGTGGCTGCGGGCCTGAACCGGGTCAGGCGGCCCAGGTCACGGGGAGCGTCCGCGGCCCGCGGATCATCGTCCTGTGCCGCCACCGCACCTCCTCGGCCGGCACCGCGAGCCGCAGCCTGGGCAGCCGGTCCAGCAGGGTGTCCACCAGCAGCTCGGTCTGCAGCCGGGCCAGCAGCGTGCCGGTGCAGAAGTGCGGGCCGTTGCCGAACGCCACGTGGGGGTTCGGATCGCGGTCCGGGTCGATGCGGTCCGGGTCCGGGAAGACGGCCGGGTCCCGGTTGGCGGCGAGGTAGGAGACGTAGACCGGCTCTCCCGCGGCGATCCGGTGCCCGGCGATCTCCACGTCCTCCAGCGCGATCCGGGCGAGCCCGACCGAGCTGCGGTGCGGGATCCACCTCAGCAGCTCGTCCAGCACCGGACCGCGCGCCTCGGGCCGCGCCCGCATCCGGTCCATCAACTCGGGCCGGGACAGCATCAGGTACAGCATCTGCCCGCAGTTGTGCGTGACGGCCTCGCCGCCGATCTGCAGCGGTCCGGCCAGCCCGACGGCCTCCTCCTCGCTGATCTCCCCGCGCGCCACGGCCCCGCCCAGCATCGAGTAGACGTCCTCGCCGGGGCTCTCGGCGCGGGCCCGGACGGTTGCGGTGATCCACCCGTACAGGCCCTCCTTGGCCCGGCCGGCCGCCTCGGCCCCGTTGGTGGAGATGATCTCCCGCGTCCAGGCGTGCACGCGCGCCCGGTCGGCGGCGGGCACGCCCATCACCTCGCTGACGACCGTGAGCGGGAACGGCTCCAGCACCCGCTCGACCAGATCGGCCGGCGGCCCGTCCCGCACGACACCGTCCATCAGCTCGTCCAGGATGGCCTGCGCGCGGGGCCGCAGCCGCTTCATGGCACTCACCGTGAAGGCGCCGGCGACCGGCTTGCGCAGCCGGTTGTGGTCGGGCTGGTCGGCCCAGGCGAGCGAGCCCGGGCGGGGCGCGAAGTTCGGCGCCATCCGGGTCACCTGACGACGCGTCACCTCGGCGCGGCTGAACCGCGGGTCGTTGGTGATCAGCTTCACGTCGTCGTAACGGGTCGCCAGCCACGCCCAGCCCTCGCCGAACGGCAACCGGATCCGGGTCAGCGGACCCTCCCGCATCAGGGCGGCGAGGCCCGGGTCGAAGTCCGTTCCGTCCAGGTCGGGTGTGGGCCAGTCCCGTACGGGTGGCGGGGCCTGGCCGGTGAGCGTGCTCTCCTCGGTCATGCGTCCCACCCTGGTACGGGCAGCGGCGGCTGTCCTGCGGGAGTGGTCCAGGCGGAGGAGGCGGGGCGTCTCGCGCACGCCGGACGCAGCACCGCACCCCTGGGGGACGCGGTGCTCAGACCGCGTCGACGAGCGCGGCCAACGCCGCGGCCAGGAGGCCGAAGCCGGGCCCGGCGGCCCCCGACGGCTCCGCCATGTAGGTGTCCCGCCGTATCTCCACCATCAGGGCGCTGACCCGGCCGTCGGCGCCGTAGAACTTAAGGGGTACGTACGTCCCGGCGAACGGGCTGTCCAGCCCGGTCCCCCCGCAGTCCGCGAACGCCTTGCGGGCCGCCTCGGTCAGCTCGGGCGGGGTGTGGAAGGAATCCGTGCCCAGGCACACCGGCGGACGCGGCCCGGTGCCGTGCAGCTCGTAGGGCAGCGGCTCGGCCGGATACGAGTGCACGTCGATCACCACGGCCCGCCCGGTGGCCGCCAGCCGGTCCGCCACGGCCTCGGTCATGGCCCGCGCGTACGGCCGGAAGTACCGTTCCAGCAGCGGTTCCGGATCGGTGTCCGCGGGCCGCAGCTCGGCCCGGTGCGTGGTCCGCGTGTACACGGCGCCCATGCCGACGGCCGTCATCTCCTCCCGCTCGTCCGGGAACCGCTCGGGATCCACGACCAGCCGGGACAGCCGGTTCACGAACCGCCACGGCGTCACGGCGGCCAGATGCGCGGCCCGCTCGGCGAGCTCGGCCGTGTGCGCGTCCGTGATGTGGTCCAACTCCCGCTCCAGCGCGGCGTCGTCCAGCACGATCCCGCGGCGCACGTCCTCGGGGATCGTCCGCGCCGAGTGCGGCACGTGCAGCAGCACGGGGGAGGCGGGGTCGCCGGGGAGGAGTTCGAAGAAGGACACAGGCGGCTCCGGGGGCGTTGTCAGTGGTCTGGTGCAGGATCAAGGTGTCACATCGACACCGAGCGAGGGGCGGGGCCGGAGCATGCCGATCAGCAATCCCCGGGCGGCGGGGCACGCCTTCCTGGACGGGCTGTACCGGGACGGGTACTTCCCGGACCACGTCGTGGACAAGGGCCGGGCGATCCTGCTCGCCCTGTGCGCGCGGATCGAGGCCGAGCGGCCCGCCGACCTGGCCGCGCTGTACCGGCTGACGCAGGCCGCCACCGAGGAGTTCAACGCACTGGAGGCGGAGTTCGAGGCGGCCGGCAGCGAGATCGAGACGGTGGCCCGCGAGGAGATAGGCGGCGACTTCCGGTTCGTCGCGCGGGCCTACGGCTTCGAGGACGCGGACGCGGAGGAGCTGATCGCCACCCGGGAGTGGTGACGGCCGGTCCGCTCCGCCGCACCGGGGCGGTGCCCGGACAGGCCTCCGCCCCGGCCGGTGTCGCTGCCGGCCGGGGCGGAGGGCCACTCACGAGGGCGGCTCAGGCGCCACAGGTACGGGCGCCGCGGGCACTAGCCCAGGGACGCCAGCGCCTCGTTCCAGGTGGCCGACGGGCGCATGACCGCGTCCGCCTTGGCCTTGTCGACCTGGTAGTAGCCGCCGATGTCGGCCGGCTTGCCCTGGACGGCGAGCAGCTCGTCCACGATCTTCTGCTCGTTCGCGGCGAGGGTCTCGGCGAGCGGCGCGAAGGCCTTGGCCAGGTCGGCGTCGTCGGTCTGCCGGGCCAGCTCCTGCGCCCAGTACAGGGACAGGTAGAAGTGGCTGCCGCGGTTGTCGATGCCGCCGACGCGACGGGTCGGGGACTTGTCCTCGTTGAGGAAGGTCGCCGTGGCGCGGTCGAGGGTGTCGGCGAGGACCTTGGCGCGGGCGTTGCCGGTGGCCGCCGCGTACTGCTCGAAGGAGGGCACGAGCGCGAAGAACTCACCGAGGGAGTCCCAGCGCAGGTAGTTCTCCTTGACCAGCTGCTGGACGTGCTTCGGCGCGGAGCCGCCGGCGCCCGTCTCGAACAGGCCGCCGCCCGCCATCAGCGGGACGACCGACAGCATCTTGGCGCTGGTGCCCAGCTCCAGGATGGGGAAGAGGTCGGTCAGGTAGTCGCGCAGCACGTTGCCGGTCACCGAGATGGTGTCCTCGCCGCGGCGGATGCGCTCCACCGACAGCTTGGTGGCCTCGACCGGAGAGAGGATCTTGATGTCCAGGCCCTCGGTGTCGTGCTCCCGCAGGTACTGCTTCACCTTGGCGATCAGCTGCGCGTCGTGGGCGCGGTTCTCGTCCAGCCAGAACACCGCCGGGTCGCCGGTGGCGCGGGCGCGTGTGACGGCCAGCTTGACCCAGTCGCGGATCGGGGCGTCCTTGGTCTGGCAGGCGCGGAAGATGTCGCCGGCCGAGACCGGCTGCTCGATGAGCACGGTGCCGGCCTGGTCGACCACCCGGACCGTACCCGCGACCGGGACCTCGAAGGTCTTGTCGTGGGAGCCGTACTCCTCGGCCTTCTGCGCCATCAGGCCCACGTTCGGGACCGAGCCCATGGTGGACGGGTCGTAGGCGCCGTTGGCCCGGCAGTCCTCGATGACGGCCTGGTAGACACCGGCGTAGGAGGAGTCCGGGATGACCGCGAGGGTGTCGGCCTCCTGGCCGTCCGGGCCCCACATGTGGCCGGAGGTGCGGATCATCGCCGGCATGGAGGCGTCGACGATGACGTCGGAGGGCACGTGCAGGTTGGTGATGCCCTTGTCGGAGTCGACCATGGCGAGGGCCGGGCCCTCGGCGATCTCGGCGTCGAAGGAGGCCTTGATCTCGGCGCCCTCGGGCAGGTTGTCCAGGCCCTTCAGGATGCCGCCGAGGCCGTCGTTCGGGGTGAGGCCGGCCGCCTTCAGGGTCTCGCCGTACTTGGCGAACGTCTTCGGGAAGAAGGCGCGCACCACGTGGCCGAAGATGATCGGGTCGGAGACCTTCATCATCGTGGCCTTCAGGTGCACGGAGAACAGGACGCCCTCCTGCTTGGCGCGGGCGACCTGCGCGGCGAGGAACTGCTCCAGCTCGGCGACGTGCATGACGGAGGCGTCGACGACCTCGTCCTTCAGCACCGGCACGGACTCGCGCAGCACGGTGGTGGTGCCGTCCTCGCCGACGAGCTCGATCCGCAGCGCGCCGTCCTCGGCGATGACGACGGACTTCTCGGTGGAGCGGAAGTCGTTCTCGCCCATGGTCGCCACATTGGTCCGGGACTCGGAGGTCCAGGCGCCCATGCGGTGCGGGTGGGTCTTGGCGTAGTTCTTCACCGAGGCCGGGGCGCGGCGGTCGGAGTTGCCCTCACGCAGCACCGGGTTGACGGCGGAACCCTTGACCTTGTCGTAGCGGGCGCGGATCTCGCGCTCCTCGTCGGTCTTCGGGTCGTCCGGGTAGTCCGGCAGCGCGTAGCCCTTGCCCTGCAGCTCGGCGACGGCGGCGCGCAGCTGCGGGATCGACGCCGAGATGTTCGGCAGCTTGACGATGTTGGCGGCGGGCGTCTTGGCCAGGTCACCCAGCTCGGCCAGAGCGTCCGGGATGCGCTGGTCCTCGTTCAGGTACTCCGGGAAGTGGGCGATGATGCGTCCGGCCAGCGAGATGTCCCGGGTGGTCACGGGCACACCGGCCTGCGAGGCGTACGCCTGGATCACCGGCAGGAACGAATGCGTCGCCAGGGCCGGGGCCTCGTCTGTGTAGGTGTAGATGATGGTCGAGTCAGTCACCGGGTGCTCCGCTCCACGTCTGCAACATTGCTCGACATCAAGATATCTCGTGATGGGGGCCGGCTCGACAGGGGTCCCGGCCGTCCCGGCCGGAAAACGTGCCGCGTCGGCGCAACCGGACCCCGCCTTTGATGGTCATGACAAATGATCACCCGCAGACCACGGTGATCATCACCCGCAGACCACGGGTGATCGTCACGACCGGCGGCCGGACCGACCACCCGGCCGCCCGAGCGAAGGCGGACCATGAGATATCGCAGCAGAGTGACGGCCCCGGCGGCCGCCCTCATCGGTACGGCCACGGCGCTGACCGTCGGCTCCCCCGCCCTGGCGGCCGGCACGGTCAGGCGCACGGGGGAACCGGGCCCCGAGACCCTCGGCGACCCTGTCTTCCCGGCCCTCGGCAACGACGGCTACCGCGTGTCGTCGTACCACCTCGACCTCGCCTACGACCCCACGACCCAGCGGGTGGAGTGCACCGCCACCCTGAAGATCCGCACGACCCGCGCACTGACCCGTTTCTCGCTCGACGCGCTCGGCCTGGACATACGCTCCGTGACGGTCTGCGACACGGCGGCCGTCTGGGAGGAGGGCCAGGAGAAACTGCGGATCACCCCCGCCCGGCCGCTCGCTGCGAACGCGGCGGCGACCGTCCGGGTCAGCTACCTCGCCGACCCGCGCGGCACCCTCTCCCACACGGCCTGGGTGCCCACCCCGGACGGCTTCGCGATCTGCCCGCAGCCGAACTCCGCGCACACCGTCTTCCCGTGCAACGACCACCCCTCGGACAAGGCGGACTTCACCTTCCGCATCACGGTCCCGAACGGGCTGCGCGGCGTCGCGAACGGCGTGCTCACCGGCACCGAGAGCCTGAGCGGCGGCCGCACGGCGTACTCGTACCGCTCCCTGTCGCCGATCGCCACGGAACTCGTCCAGATCACCGTCGGCGACTATGTGATCAAGGACCGGCAGGGGCCGCACGGCCTGCCCCTGCGCGACGTGGTCCCGTCGGCCCGCGCCGCCGCCCTGGAACCGGCCCTCGCGCTCACCCCCGGCCTCGTGACCTGGCTGGAGGACCGCCTCGGCGCCTTCCCGTTCGAGACGTACGGCCTGCTGCCGTGCAACTCCGACGCCCCCAACGCCTTCGACTTCACCGGCCTGGAGACGCAGACCCTCACCCTGTACAAGCCGAACTTCCTGCTCCAGGAGGAGAAGAAGATCGGCTCGCACATGATGCACGAGCTGGTCCACTCCTGGTTCGGCAACCTGGTCAGCCCCGCCACCTGGGCCGACCTGTGGCTGAACGAGGGACACGCCGACTTCTACGGGCTGCTCTACCGCTACGAGCGCGGCTGGACCGACTCCCTCGGGCTCACCACGATGGAGGCCCGGATGAAGAACACCTACGCCCGCGGCGACCAGTGGCGCCACGACTCCGGCCCGGTGGCCGCCCCGAACGCCACGAACCTCTTCGACAGCCAGCGCTATCTGGGCGGCGTCCTGGTCCTGTACGCCTTCCGCGAGCTGGTCGGCGAGGACGTCTTCCACGCCGTCGAACGCACCTTCCTGGACCGCTTCCGCAACTCCTCGGCGTCGACGGCCGACTACATCGCCGTCGCCTCGGAGGTCTCCGGCCAGGACCAGTCCGGCTTCCTGCGCGACTGGCTGTACGGCACGAAGACCCCGCGCATGCCGGGCCACCCCGACTGGACGGTGACCCCGGTCACCTCCTCGCTCATGGCCCCGCACAGCAGGCGCGGCGGTCACTGGCACGAGAACTCCGCGACGCTCTGATCAGCGGTGACGGGCGGGACCCGGACCGGTCCCGCCCGTCATCTCCCGCTCGATCCAGCGGCAGATCACGTCCACCACGTACACATGCTCGGCACGCGTCAGCTCACGCCCCTTGGGAATCCCGTGCCAGCGCTCCAGACAGCCCCGGCAGCAGGTCGCCGTCGCGTGCTGGGCGACGAAGACCGGGTGACCGCGGTACGGCGTCTGTTTGCCGTCCTTGTACGGCTCGGCCGGCGCGAGCCGCCTGGCGATCAGGTCGTAGGCATGCCACCGGATCGTCGCCGGGCCCTTCAGCTCGGCGGTGGCCCGGTCCCGGCCGCGCAGACGGAACCGGGCCCGGAACGGCTGGCGGGCGATCGCGTCCAGCTTCCGGTCCAGGGGACGCGGGTCGGGCGAGGTGGTCATGCCGTACCGAGCCTACGGCGTAGGGACGCGGCTCAGCCCAGGAGCAGGCGCTTCTGGCTCTCGAACTCCTCCTCCGTCAGCACTCCCTGGGCCTTCAGATCAGCCAGCTGCTTGAGCTGGTCGATCTTCGCGGTCATGTCGCCGGCGGCCGCGGCCGGCTGCGCGGCCGGAGCGGGCGGCGCCGCCTGCTGCGGCTGCGCGTACTGCTGTTCGTACTGTTGCTGCCGTTCGTAGTCCTGCTGAGCCCACCGGCCGGCCTGCCGCCGTGAGACCCGGTTGGACACGGCGGTGGCGGTACCGGCGACGACGGCCGTGCGGGCGACGCCGCGAAGCAGTCCGGGCATGTTCGGTCATCTCCCATGGATCGATGCGGCGGGATACGGGGCACTCCGGTTCAGGCGGCCGCGGAGCCGCCGGGCGGCACCGTCTCCTCCGTGGCGTCCAGCGCCGCCAGCAGCGCCTGCACCGGAATCCGGCCGCTCGCGACGAGCTGTGCGCCGCTGCGCCTGAGCGCGCCGGCCAGGGGAGCCGCCCACAGGTTCTCGTAGACCAGCACCGCGGCCGAGTTGCCCGGCTCCAGCGCGTGGGCCGCCTCCTCGAGGTCGCTCTGGTCGAGCACACGGGCCGACGCTCCCTCGAAGACCGTCAGATCGATCTCGCCGCCCAGGTCCTGCAACTCCAGTCCGACCACCGAGCCGTCGGTCTCCTTCCGCACGAAGGCGAGGTCGATGATCCGGACGATCCGGCGGTCGACGAGGTCGACCAGCAGCGGGAACGCCTCTCCCGTCATCCGGTTGCCGGGGAACTCGATGACCAGGTAGTCGACGGGCCCCATCTCTTCGACGCTTTCCATGACTTCTCCTCACGAGGCGCAGGGAAGCCCCTCCAGTCCACCACGCGGCGCGAGGGCCCGCATATGCAGCGGGCGGTGCACGGCGGGGCGGCGGCCCGCCGGCCGGGCCCCGGAATGCCGCGGGCCGCTCGGCCCGCGACCCTGGTTCCCAGCGAAGGGAGCGAAGGGAGCGATGTCATGCCGACCGTCGGGGTGCCGCCAGCGGGCGGGGGCCGGGTGTGCCCGCAGAGTCTCTCGCCGGGACGCTGATGGCGACGGCAGGGCGGGTCAAGAAGCTGACCGCCTGGGCGACATCGGTGCACCGGCGGGCGGAGAGCCGGTTCCCCGTGGTCACGCATCTCGTGGACCGCATGGTGTCCGTGAACATCTTCGACTCCGCCACGCGCCTCGCGGCGCAGTGCTTCCTGACGGCGGTCCCCCTGCTGTTCGTGTTCGCGGCGTGCGCTCCGGGGGCGGTGCGCCATCAGTTGATCGCCTCCGTGACAGCGGTCTTCGGTCTTACCGGCAAGTCGCGTGCCGAGCTGGAGCAGGCGCTCCAGCCCACGTCCGGCGACCTGAAGCAGACCACCGGCGTGGTGGGCGGACTGATGGTGCTGCTGTCGGCCACCGCCGTCAGCCGGGCGATGCAACGCCTGTGCAAGCGCGCCTGGGAGATCCCGCGCACCGGAACCCGGATCGCCCCCTGGCGGTGGCTGGCCTGGCTGGCCCTGTGGCTCGGCGTCCTGGTGCTCCAGGGCCCCTTGCGCGAGGGCTTCGGAGTCGGCGCCTGGCTCGGCATCCCGCTCACCTGGGTCAGCCAGGTGGGCCTGTGGTGGTGGACCCAGCACCTGCTGCTCGGCGGCCTGGTCGGCTGGAAGCCCCTGCTGCCGGGCGCCCTGATCACGGCGACCGTCCTGACCGTGCTGGCGATGACCGCGCGTCTGTACATGCCCCGGGCCCTCGACCGCGCCCTCGCGGACTACGGTTCCGTGGGGTCCGTGTTCGTGCTCCTGTCCTGGCTGATCGTGGTGTGCGTCGCCGCGGCCGTCGCCGTCAGCGCGGGCGCCGTACTGGCGCAGGAGCCCTTCCTCGCGGGCCGCCTCGGCAGCCCGCCGCCGCGGCGCGACCGGGCGGCGCGGGACTCCTGAGGCCTCGCGGTGGGGCGCGGTGTCGCCCGTACGGTCCACCTGGCGCGCGGAACGTCCACGGGGCTGACGCAATGGGGATGTTCAGGCACACCACCCCGTGGCCGGAGGTCCCGTGAACAAGCCGCCCGACTCGCAGCCACCGGAGCCGGACCCGCACCAGCCGGCGGACGCGCAGGGTCGGAACGGGGCCGCGCACCGGTCGGAGAGCGGCTCGGGACGGCCGGATCCGGGCTCGGACCGGGCGGGCGGGAAGGCGGACCGGCCGGGCCAGGACCCGCAGCGGCCCTACCCGGTGCCACCCGCGTCGGACCGTGAACAGCCGCCGGCGGGCCGCCCCGCCGGTTCCGCCGCGGGCCGGATCGCGCGCACCACCTCCTCGGCCGTGCTCATCGTGCTGACCTGCATCCTCGTGCCGGTCGCGCTGATGGCCACCTGGGTGCACGACATCGCGCTCGACACCGACCGCTATGTGTCCACGGTGGCGCCCCTGGCCACCGAACCCGCCGTCCAGGACGCGGCGGTGCACCGGATCACCGAGGCGGTGGGAGCCCACGTCGACGGCAAGCGGGTCGCCGGGGACATGGCCTCCTGGCTGCGGTCCCAGGGCCTGCCGCCGCTCGCCGCCGACGCGGTCAGCCGGCTCGGGCCGACGATCGACTCCGCCGTCGACACGGCCGTGACCAAGATCGCCACCCGTGTCGTCCACAGCGACGTCTTCGTGACGGTGTGGCGCAACGCGAACCGCGCCGCCCACAACGCCGTCGTGCACGCCCTGACCGGCAAGGGACGCGGTGCGTTCGGCGTCAGCGACGGCACCGTCACCCTGGATGTGGGTACGGCCGTCGACCGGGTGAAGAACGAGCTCGTCGACGCCGGCCTGAAACCCGCCGCCAGGATCCCGCAGGTGAACAAGCAACTGGTGCTGTTCCACTCCGACGAGCTCGCCAAGTTCCGCAAGGGCGCACGCCTCCTCGACGCCGTCGGGAACTGGTTCCCGGTGCTCGTCGTCCTCTTCGGCGCCACCGGGGTCTTCCTGGCCCGTCACCGGCGCCGGGCCCTGGCGCGCACCGCGCTGGGCGCCGCATTCGCCTGCCTGCTGGTGGCCATCGGCCTGGTCGTGGCGCGCGGCTACTACCTCGATCACCTGCCGCCCCAGGTGCAGTCGAGGGCGGCGGCGGAGGCCGTCTTCGACACCCTGCTGCGCTTTCTGCGGGTCAGCCTGCGTACGGTCATCGTCCTGGGCGTGGTCATCGCCCTGGGCGCCTATCTCATCGGTCCGGGACGGCTGCCCGTGGCCGTTCGTGGCTACTCCGACCACACGGCGGACTTGGCGGCGCGCTGGGCGGCCGGCCATCACATCAGCGCCGGGCGCGTCGGCGCGTACGCCCTGGCCTACCGCCGGGCCGTCACGCTCCTCGCCCTGCTGGTCATCGCGCTCGTCTTCGCGCTCTGGAACCATCCGACGGTGCTCACCGTCCTGTTGCTGGTCCTCGTCCTCCTCGGCGTCCTGGCGCTGCTCGCCCTGCTGGCGGCCGCGGGCAGGGTGCAGCTGGAGGCGGCGCGCGGCGCGCCGGGGCCGCCCGGGAAGGCCCGCTGACAGCGGCGTTCGCGGACGGCCGGCGACCGCGGCCGGCTCGGGGACCTTCGGGTGCCGTGCCGGGAAGCGTGGACGGGCCGGGCGGCGGCCGGGTGCGAACTGCGGGACGGCCGAAAGACTGGGATCCTGATCGAGTGGAGCCCGCTCCGCAAGCCGGCGGTGACCCTGTGACCACGCGGCAGAAGCAGACGAGGCGATCGGCCGTCACGCACGTCGATCCCATGGGAGAGCCGTTTCTGCAGACCCGGTTCGCCCTGCCCGCCACGCCGGCCACGTTCCTGCGCCGCCCGCGGCTCGCCGAACGCCTCGACCAGGCCTTCGAGACCCCCCTGACGATGGTCAACGGCTCGGCCGGCGCGGGCAAGACCCTGCTGGTCGCGGACTGGGCCGCGCGGCTCGGACAACCGGTCGCCTGGTTCACCAACGAGGCGGGGAACCAGGGCTGCGGAGTCTTCTGGGCCTATGTGCTCCAGGCGCTGCGGGCCGCCGGGGTGCCGCTCCCGGCCGACCTCGGCTGCCCCGGCGAGGCGCATCGCGTGGACCACAGGCTGCTGGCCCGTCTCGCCGACGAACTGAGCGGGCTGGAGCGGCCCGCCGTCCTCGTGCTGGACGAGTTCGACCGGGTGACCTCGGCACGGATCGCGGAACAGCTGGAGTTCGTCCTGCACCACTCCGGTCAGGGGCTGCGCCTGGTCCTCGTCACCCGCACCGAGCCGCTGCTGCCGCTGCACCGCTACCGGGCGGCCGGGGACATGACCGAGATCCGGGACGCCGAGCTGGCCTTCACCGACGACGAGGCCGCCGCGCTTTTGGACCTGCACGGGCTGCGGCTGCCCGCGGAGGCCACCCGTGCCCTGGTGGAGCGCACCGGAGGCTGGGCCGCCGGGCTGCGCCTGTGCGCCCTGGCCGCACGGCAGAGCCCGGACCCCGAGCGGTATCTGAAGGACTTCGAGGCGGGCCGGAGCCCGATCGCCGACTTCCTGCTGGCCGAGGTGCTGAAACGGCAGCCGGCCCGCGTCCAGGACCTCCTGCTGCGCGTCAGCGTCGTGGAAAGGTTCACCCCGGCACTGGTGGCGGAGCTGACCGGGCGCGGCGGCGCCGAGCAGGCCCTCGCCGCACTGCACGGCCAGAACGCCTTCGTGGAGGACCTCGGGCACTCCTGGTACCGCCTGCACCCGCTGTTCGGCGAGATCCTCCGGGTCCATCTCAGGGTCCGCTCGCCAGGACTCGAGACCGAGCTCCACCGGCGGGCCGCACAGTGGTTGCGCGGCTCCGGCGCCCTGCCCGAGGCGCTGGCGCACGGTGCCGCCGCCGGCGACTGGAACCTCACCGCCCAGGCCCTCGTCGACGACCTGGCGATCGGTCAGCTCTTCACCGGCCTGCGCGCGAGCGACCTCACCGAGCTGTTCTCCCGCATGGGGCCCGAGGGGACGAACGCGGCGGCGGACCTCGTGCGCGCCGCGCGCGAGCTGTCCGCCTCCGACGTGGAACGCGGCCTGGTCCATCTGCGCCGGGCCGAGGAGCGCCTCGCCGCGGACACCGACGCCGCGGGCCGGCTGAGCTGTGCGCTGCTGCAGTCCCTGGCGGCCCGGCTGACCGGCTCGCCCGGCATGGCCGAACAGGCCGTGGCGACGGCCGGGGAACTGCGCGCCGAGGTCTCCGCCCAGCTGCTGGAGAAGCACCCCGAGTTCACCGCCCTGCTGCTGACCCACCTGGGTTCGGCCCGGCTGTGGGCCGGGCGCTTCGACGACGCCCGCGCCGCCCTGTCGGAGGTGGCCGGATGCCCCAGCGGCGTCTCCACGGCGCTGCCCCGCGAGGACGCCCTCGCTCAGCTGGCGCTGATCGACTACCTGGGCGGCTGGCTGTGCCGGGCGGAGCGCAAGGCGCGGGCGGCCCTGCGCGAAGCGGAGCGGTACGGCCTCGGCCGCCCCCGGTCCTGCGGCTCGGGCCTCGGTCAGCTGGTGCTGGCGGCCGTGGCCGTCGATCGCGGCGAACCGGCCGAGGCCCAGGCCCTCTTGGACGAGGTTGCGGACTCCGGAGCCCCGGGCGATCCGGTGACGGCCGCCGGCCGGTCCCTCGTGACGGCACGGCTGCTGCTGTCGCGGGGTGAGCCACGGGCCGCCGCGGCGGCGGCCGACCTCGACGTACCGGCCCTGGTGGCCTCCCCCTGGGCACAGGCGCACACCGCGCTGGTCGCCTCCGCTGTCCAGCTGGCCGAGGGCCGCCCGGACAGCGCCCTGAAGGTGCTCGACGACGTCTCCTGCGACGGTGAGCCCGCGTGCGCGGCGGAGCTGGCCTGGGCCCGGTTCGCCGCGGGCGACCACGAAGCGGCCATCGACCTGCTCGACCACATGCGGACGCAGGGCCGCCCCGGACCGCGAGCGACCGTGCGGGCCGCGCTGGTGCGGGCCGAGGCCGCCCAGGAGTCCGATGCCGCCACCGCGCGCACACTGCTCGCCCGTGCCCTGCGGGAGGCCCGGCGCGAGCGGCTGCGACGCCCCTTCCTCGAAGCCGGACCGCGGATCCGGTACCTGCTGGACACACCGCCGCTGCAGGGCCTGGCCGCCGGCTGGCTCACCCCGTGCGGCCCGGCCTCGCCCGGCGGTCCAGGGGCGGCCGCGGACCCCTCGTCCCCGGTCGTGGAGGAGCTGAGCGGACGCGAACGCGAGGTCGTGGGCAGGCTGGCCGACCTGATGTCCACGGAGGAGATCGCCGCCGACCTGTACGTCTCGGTCAACACGGTGAAGACCCACCTCAAGAGCGCCTACCGGAAACTCGGTGTGAACGGGCGCGCCGAGGCGGTGCGCCGGGCCCGCGAGCACGGGCTGATCTGACCCGGGGCCGGGCGTCTCGCCCGTGAAGGGTGAGGCGCGCGGCGGCACCGCCCGCTCCCCTGAGAGTGGCGGGAGTACGCGGTGAGGTGGTGGACGGCATGGGACACTGGCGCACTTTGATGGTGCTCGGAACGGCCCAGTTCCTGATGGTCCTGGACACGTCCGTCATGAACGTCTCCATCAGCCAACTGGTCGAGGACTTCCACACCGAGGTCACCGCCATCCAGGCCGTGATCACGCTGTACGCGCTGGTCATGGCCGCGTTCATGATCATCGGAGGCAGGCTCGGCGACATCCACGGCCGCCGCAGGCTGTTCCTGCTCGGCCTGATCGTCTACGGCATCGGGTCGGCGCTCACCGCCGTGGCGCCCACCCTGTGGGTGCTCGCGCTCGGCTGGTCGGTGATCGAGGGACTCGGCGCCGCGATGGTGCTGCCCGCGATGGCGGCCCTGGTCGCCGAGGCCTACCGCGGCAAGGACCGGGCCGTCGCCTACGGCGTGATCGGCGGCCTCGCGGGTGCCGGCATCGCGGTCGGCCCGCTGCTGGGCGGCTGGGTGACGACGTATCTGACCTGGCGGCTCGTCTTCGCGGGCGAGGTCGTGGTCGTCCTCGTCGTCCTGCTGTGCCACCGGGTGGTCAAGGAGGCCGCGCGGACCGGACCGCCGCACCGGCTGGACGTGGTCGGCGCGGTGCTCTCGGCGGGCGGACTGGGCCTGGGCGTGCTCGGCGTGCTGCAGAGCAGCACCTGGGGCTGGGTGCACCCGCGCAACCCGCCCTTCACCGTGCTGGGCTTCGCGCCCACCCTCTTCGTCATCGCCGCCGGGGTGGCCGTGCTGGCCCTGTTCGTGCGCTGGGACCGCAGGCGGGAGGCCGCGGGCGCCGACCCCCTGGTGCACCTGTCCCTGTTCGGCCGGCCGCCCCTGCGCTCCGGCCTGCTCACCCTGCTGAGCCAGAACCTGATCCTGCTCGGACTGTTCTTCACCATCCCGCTGTACCTGCAGGTGGTGCAGGGATTCGACGCCTTCCAGACGGGGCTGCGGCTGCTGCCGGTGTCCATCACGATGCTCGTCACCTCCCTCGGTGCCGCCCGGCTCGGCCGCACCATGGGACCGCGCCGGGTCGTCCGGCTGGGCCTGCTGACCCTGGCCGCGGCCATCGTCTGGCTGCTCGCCACCATCGAACCGGACATCGACAACGCACAGTTCGCCGGCGCCATGGCGGTGCTCGGCATCGGCATGGGGCTGCTCGCCTCCCAGCTGGGCAACGTCGTCCAGTCGAGTGCCGGTGAGGCGGAACGCAGCGAGGTGGGCGGCCTGCAGTTCACGGCGCAGAACCTGGGTTCGGCGCTGGGTACCGCGCTCATCGGGTCCATACTCATCGGCGCGCTGGCGCACGCGTTCACCGCCGGCGTGGAGAGCCATCCGCAGTTGTCGGCCGAGACCCGGCAGCAGACCGGCGTCCGCCTGGAGGCCGGGATCAGCTTCGTGCCCACCGACCAGGTGCGCTCGGCCGCCCAGCGCGCCGGACTGCCCCCGTCCGAGGTCGACGCCCTCACCTCCGCGTACGCCTCGGCCCAGCTCGACGGTCTGCGGGCGGCGATCCTCGCCACCGGGGGTATCACCCTCGCGAGCCTCCTCGTCACCCCGCACCTGCCGACCGGGCCGGCCCGGCGGCCGCAGCCGGCGAAGGGCGGCGCGCCGGCCCGGGTGACCGGCGCCACGGAGTGAGCGCGAGAGTACGGCGATGTCCCCCACCGGCCGCACCGAGGCACGGGAACGCCGTGCCGAGCGCCGCGCCCACGCCGACTACACGGGTGCCGTGTACGGATCGATGCTCGCCACGTCGGTGGTGATCGGCGCCGGCGCGCTGGGGAAGTTCCCCCGCGTGGAGCTGGTCGTCCTGCTGCTGCTCACCGGTCTCGTCTTCTGGGTGGGGCACGTCCACGCCCAGCTGTTCGGCGCCCGTCTGGCACAACAGGCACTGGACCGGCCGACGGTCCTGCGGGTGTGCCGCGAGGAGTGGCCGATCGTCAAGGCGGCCGTCCCGCCCGCCCTCGCCGTCGCCGTGAGCCCGCTGCTCGGCCTGGGCGTCGACGGCGCGGTCTGGCTGGCGGTCGCCGTCGCCGTGACCGGCCAGGTCGGCTGGTCCGCGGCCGGCGCACGGCAGGCGGGCGCGTCCTGGCGCCTGGTGGCGGGCACCGCCGCGGTCAATCTGCTGCTCGGCCTGGCGATCACCATGTTCAAGATCACCCTGACGCACTGAGGCCCGGGCCCGGATCACCTGTGCCGGGTGAGGCCCGGTGCGGCCGGGCGGAGCAGGATCGCAGGCAAGACCGCAGCTCGCGGCGGGAGAACGGCCCATGCTCTACGAGATCCGCGTCGACGGACAGATGTCGGAGACCCTCACCGAGGCCTTTCCGGAACTGGATCACGTGATGATGTCCGGTCAGACGGTGCTGTTCGGTCCCGTCATCGACGAGGCGCACCTCTACGGGCTGCTGAACCGCTGCCAGTCGCTGGGACTGCGGGTCGTGGAGATGCGCCAGCTGCCGGAGTGACCGGCACCCGCCGTCCGCGGGACGGCCGTGCTCACAGGTCGGCCGCCGTGATCCGGCCCGAGCGGACCGCCTCGCGCAGTGCCTCGAAGTCCCGCTCGGTGCGGTCCGCGTAGCCTTGCGCGAACCCGGTCAGCGCGCGGTCGAAGCGGTCCCCGGCCCCGAGGTAGGCGGCGATGGCGACGGGATCACCGGAGCGCGCATGGGCCCGGGCCAGGGCGGCCCCGCACACCTGGCCGGACAGGTTCAGCAGGTCCGGGTCCCAGCTCTCCGGCCGGAGGCTGCCCTTCCAGTCCCACAGCTGCCGTACGTAGAAGTCCCGGTCGCGCCCGTCGAGGCCCACGACGTGCGTCCAGCCCAGGAAGATGTCACTGGACGCCTGAAGGAGCCGCTGCCCCGCCACCACCCGGCGGCCCTGGTTGTCGTACCGCTCGCCGCCCGTGTGCGGCGCGAGCACCGACTCCTGTGCCTCCTTGGCCTGCAACAGCAGCGGATCGTAGTCGTCCCGGCCGAGCAGCAGCAGGATCCAGCACCGGGTGCCGACGCTGCCGACCCCGACCACCTTCCGCGCCATGTCCACCAGCCGGTAGTGCCGCAGCAGGTGCCGCCGGTCCGCGGGCAGGGTGCGCGCGTACGACTCCAGCAGCGCCTGGAGTTGCTTGTCCTCCTCGTCGGGGGAGGTCTCGCCCCGCAGCCCCCGCAGGGGGGTGAGCAGCGGCGGGTCCGCGGCGATCCGGCGGCCCTCGGGCGTGAGCCGGGTGAGCTTGGCGAAGGCCCGCAGATGCGTCCGGGAACGGGCGCGGTCGGCCGCCTCGGCCGTACGGCGCCTGCCCTCCTCGTCCATCGAGGCCGCCAGCAGCCCGCGCATCCGGTCGGCGTCGTCCCGGGCGTACCAGATCTCCAGGGTGCGCATGCCGGCGAACTCCCGCATGCGTTCCCGGTAGGCCCGCACGCAGGTGCGCACCGCGTCGTCCTGCTCCTTCTCCGTGAAGCCGTTGTCGCGCCCCGCGACGGCGAGACTGGCCGCCAGCCGCTTGACGTCCCATTCGAAGGGACCCGGGAACGTCTCGTCGAAGTCGTTGATGTCGAACACCAGATGCCGTTCCGGGGAGGCCAGCAGCCCGAAGTTCAGCAGATGGGCGTCCCCGCACAGCTGGACCCGCAGCCCGGTCCCGGGCAGCGCGCCCAGGTCCGCCGCCATGACCGCCGCCGCGCCGCGGTAGAAGCGGAAGGGGGATTCGAGCATGCGGCCGTAGCGGATCGGCACCAACTCCGGCACCCGGGTGGCCGACTGCTGTTCCAGTACGTCGACCACGTCCGGCCGGTCCGGCGCGGCCTCGAACACGCCGTGGCCCGAGCGCGGGGCGTGCCGCCGCGCCCTCCTGCCGTGGGCCGCCCGGTCGGCCGGCGACAAAGCGACGGTGACGGCATTCGGTGCGGTCATGATCCACCCTCCTGGTCCTGCGGCCTGCCTCTCGCCGCCGGTCCCGCCTCGCGCGGGGACCGGGGAACACGGGCCGTGGGCCCGCCGCTCCAGCCCACCGCCCGGTCCGGGCGGGGGGATCACCCGCGGCGGGTGATCCGCAGGGGCGGCCGCCCCGGGAATGCTGTCCGCTCCAGGGCCGCGGGCCGCCCCGCCGGCGGTGCGTGCGCGGCCGGTGCCGGAGGGGGCGAGGAGGAGCCATGAGCGAACCGCGTGGACAGCGACCGCGGGCCGGGCTGTCGTATCCGCCCGGCGCGGCGGGCACCGGCCCCGTACAGGCCATGACGGCGATCGCCCGCTCCTGGACCTGGATCCTGGCGTCGGCGATCGTGACGCTCGTACCGGGCGTGCTGATCCTCGTCTGGCCGGACGAGACGCTGCACGTCCTCGCCGTCGTCCTCGGCCTGTACCTGCTGCTCGGCGGCGCGATCCGGTTCGTGACGGCGTTCGCGCGGGAGGACCACTCCGACCGGCTGCCCGGCCTGCTGGTCGCCGTGCTGTACGTCCTGGCCGGCGTGCTCTGCCTGCGCCATCCGCTGCAGACCATCACCGCGCTGGCGCTGGTCGTCGGGCTCGTGTGGCTGGTGTCCGGCGTGCTCACCCTCTACACGGCGATCGCCGCCAAGGACCTGCCGCATCGGGGTGTCGTCCTGGGTGCCGCGCTGCTCGGCATCGTGGCCGGGATCGCGGTGCTGGCGCTGCCCGCCGAGTCGGCGCGGGCCCTGACCCGGCTGCTCGGGCTGTGGCTCGTGCTGCTGGGCCTGGTCGAGCTGGCGGTCGCCTTCACATGGCGGGCCGCGCTGCGCAGGAGCGGGGAAGTGCCGGGCGCACCCGGCCCCACGGACTGAACCGGGCGCACGATCACCCGCCTCGGGTGAGGACGTGCCGCTTTGACCGTGTGCATGGTGAGAACGGCAGAGACCGGCTCGGCGAATCCGCGAGCCGGTGCCCTGGATGGAGGAAAGACATGAGCGCGCAGAACTACCTCGCGTACGACTATCCGGTCCTCGGTGTCTTCTGGTCCATGCTGGTGTTCTTCCTGTGGATCATGTGGTTCGTCCTGCTGTTCCGGGTCATCGTCGACATCTTCCGCGACGACGACATGGGCGGCTGGGGCAAGGCCGGCTGGACGATCTTCTGTGTCGTGCTGCCGTTCCTGGGTGTCTTCGTCTACCTGATCGCCCGCGGCAAGGGCATGGGACAGCGGGAGGTGGCGCAGGCGCGCGCCCAGCAGGAGGCCTTCGACTCCTACGTCCGGCAGACCGCGCAGGGCGCGACCGGCACCAGCAGCGCCGACGAACTCGCCAAGCTCTCCGCCATGCGCTCGCGCGGTGACATCACCGACGACGAGTTCCGCAGGGCCAAGGAGCTTGTCCTCAGCGACGCCGGCCCGGCCCGGCGCGGCGACGCATCCGTACCCACCTCCACAGGGCGCTGAGGCGCGCCCACGAGAACGAATCGAGGCCTCCTATGACCACGACCCCCTCCACCCGCGCCCATACCCGCAGCACCAGGCAGGCGTGGGCGGGCGGCCTCACGTCCTTCGCGGGCGTCATGCTGCTGCTCGCCGGGCTACTCGGTTTGTTCCGGGGCATCATGGCGATCGCCCAGGACAACGTCTTCGTGACGACGCCGAACTACGTCTTCAAGTTCGACCTCACCACCTGGGGCTGGATCCATCTGGTCCTGGGCGCGATCGCCGTGATCGTCAGCTTCGGCCTCTTCACCCCGTCGATGTGGGCACGCGTCGCCGGCGTGGCCATCGCGGGGCTGGTGATCATCGCCAACTTCCTGTCCCTGCCGTACTACCCGGTGTGGTCCGTCGTGATGATCGCGCTGTCCGGGTTCATCATCTGGGCCCTGTGCGTGGTCCAGGGCAGGGAGTCCGCCGAGACCCTGTAGCAGGCTCCTGACCCGCACGACCGGCATCGCATGGTCAGCGTCACCGGGTCGTGCGGGCCGGCCTGTGCGGACGCGGCCTAGTCGCCCCGGGCGGGCGGCGCCAGTTCCTCCCCGCTGCGCTGCTGCGGGATCACGACCGCGCCCTGCTGCAGTGCCACCGTCCGGGTGGGCGCCGGGATGCTGATGCCCTCCGCGCGGTAGCGGCGGTGGAGGCGCTTGATGAACTCGTGCTTGATGCGGTACTGGTCGCTGAACTCGCCGACGCCGAGGATCACCGTGAAGCCGATGCGGGAGTCGCCGAAGGTGTGGAAGCGGATGGCGGGTTCGTGGTCCGGTACGGCGCCCTTGACCTCGCTCATGGTCTCGGCGACGACCTCCGCCGTGACCCGCTCCACGTGCTCCAGGTCCGAGTCGTAGCCGACGCCGACCTGCACCAGCACCGTCAACCGCTGCTCGGGATGCGTGTAGTTGGTCATGTTGGCCTTGGCGAGCTGGCCGTTGGGGATGACCACCAGGTTGTTGGAGAGCTGGCGGACCGTCGTCTGACGCCAGTTGATGTCGACGACATAGCCCTCCTCGCCGCTGCCGAGCCGGATGTAGTCGCCCGGCTGGACCGTCTTGGACGCCAGGATGTGGATGCCGGCGAAGAGGTTGGCGAGGGTGTCCTGCAGGGCCAGGGCGACCGCCAGACCGCCGACGCCCAGGGCGGTCAGCAGGGGCGCGATGGAGATGCCGAGGGTCTGCAGGACCACCAGGAAGCCGATGGCGAGGACCAGGACCCGGGTGATGTTGACGAAGATGGTCGCCGAGCCCGCCACCCCCGAACGGGACTGGGTGACCGTGCGGACCAGACCCGCGATCACCCGGGCCGCGGACAGCGTCACCACGAAGATCAGCCACACCTCCAGGAGCTGGTCGGTGTGGTGCTGCACGGTTCGCGTCAGCGGCAGCACGACCGCGGCCGCCGCCGCGCCGCCCGCGATCGCCGCCCACGGCACGACCGAGCGCAGCGCGTCCACGATGACGTCGTCGCCGCTCCAGCGGGTGCGCTTGGCGTGCTTGGCGAGCCAGCGCAGCAGGGTGCGGGACAAGAAGGCGAGCACCAGGCCCGCCGCCACCGCGATTCCGGCGAGGACGAGGTCGTCCAGGGTCAGCGCGCGGTTCACCGGTCACCTCCGGGGCGCGCGTCGGCTGCGGGGTTGTGAAGTCTCGTCACGTTGTCACCTGCTCGATGTGCGGGATGTGCGATCGCGCCGGCCGGCGGGACCCCGTCGACCGGCGCGATCGTTCATCCTGCCGTATCCGGAACGCCAGTTCGCACCCGGACCGGTGTCTTCGCGCGGGTGGCTCAGACGATGCCCTCCGCGAGCTCGGCCTGGTCGCGGTCGCTGCCGTACGCGGCGGCGGTGGGCGTGCCGTACGAACGGCGGGCGACGTACCACCAGACGGTCGCGAGGACCAGGACGACGGCGAGCGCCACCGACGCGTAGTTCATCGTGTCGACGGTGACCGGCGAGGCCTGCGGCAGGCAGAACAGCACGGTCACACAGGCCACCCAGACCACCGCGATCCAGCCGACCGGCCGGCTCCAGCGGCCCAGATGCCACGGACCGGGCTGGAAACGGTCGCCCGCGCGCAGCCGCAGCAGCACGGGGATGGCGTAGGCGGGGGTGATGCCGATGACGTTGATGGCGGTCACCGCGTTGTAGGCGGTCGTCGAGTACAGCGACGGCAGGGCGAGGACGCCGGCCACGACGACGGACAGCCAGACGGCGGCGACCGGGGTCTGGGTGCGGCCGCTCACCTTGCGCCACAGCTGCGAACCGGGCAGCGCGCCGTCGCGGCTGAACGCGAACACCATCCGGCTGGCCGCCGCGACCTCCGCGTTGCCGCAGAACAGCTGGGCGACGATCACCACCAGCAGCAGCGCGCCGGCGCCGCCGGTGCCCAGGCCGTCGAGCAGGATCTGCGCGGGCGGCACACCGGTGTCGGTGGTGCGCGTGGCGTCGTAGTCCTGGATGGCGAAGGTCAGGCCGGCGAGCAGCACGAAGCCCGCGATCCAGGACACCCAGATGGACCGTACGATGCCGCGCGCCGCCGACACCGAGGCCTGCGAGGTCTCCTCCGACAGGTGCGCGGAGGCGTCGTAGCCGGAGAAGGTGTACTGCGCGAGCAGCAGGCCGATCGCCGCCACGTAGAGCGGGTTGTGCCAGCCCGTCTCGTTGACGAACTTGGTGAACACGAAGGACGCCGACTGGTGGTGGTCGGGGACGATCGCGAGCGCGCCCACGATGAGCGCGACACCGGCCAGGTGCCACCACACGCTCACAGAGTTGAGCAGGCTGACCAGGCGGACGCCGAACAGGTTCAGCACCGCGTGCAGCAGCAGGATGGCGCAGAAGATCAGCATGGTCTTGCCGGGCGTCGGCGTGAAGCCCCACTGCAGGTTGGCGAACGCGCCGGTGAACAGGGCGGCGCCGTAGTCGATGCCGGCGATCGCACCGAGCAGACCGAGCAGATTCAGCCAGCCCGTGTACCAGCCCCAGCGTCGGCCGCCGAGCCGGTCCGCCATGTAGTACAGGGCACCCGAGGTCGGGTAGGCGCTGGTGACCTCGGCGAGCGCCAGGCCGACGCACAGCACGAACAGGCCGACGCCCGCCCAGCCCCACAGCATCACGGCGGGGCCGCCGGTGTTCAGGCCGAAGCCGTACAGGGTCATGCAGCCGGACAGGATCGAGATCACCGAGAAGCTGATCGCGAAGTTGCCGAAACCGCCCATGCGACGGGCCAGTACCGGCCGGTAGCCGAGTTCGCGCAGCCGCTTCTCCTCGTCCTGTTGGGGCAGGCCCGGCGAGGGCGCGGGCTCGGGGGTGGGGGACATGCGGGGGACCTCCGGGTCAAGAGCGTCGGGGAGAGGGGGGCCGTTCAGGTGCGGGAGCCGTCCGCGGCCGCCCGGCAGCGGTCCCGGGCCTGGACGAAGACCTCCACGGCACGGTCGCGGTCGGGCGTGCGGTACATCCAGGGCGGAGGCGTGAAATACGGTCCGATGGCGTCGAACACCCTTGCCGCGTCGGGGAATCGGAGCGCTCCCCACAGGGCGTGGGCCAGGTGGTTGAGGTCCGGCAGCGAGCGTTCGTCGCGCTCGGTCCGCTCGAACCAGGAGTGCAGGGCGCGCCGCGCCTCCCGGGCCGCGTCCTCCGCCACCCAGTGCAGATCGAGCGCCGCGTCGTGCCCGCTGTCGCGCCGGTAGCGCTCGACGCGGACGTACAGCGGCAGCAGGTGCAGCGCCGAGCCCGGCGGGGCCTGCCCGGCGGCCCACTGGGCGTATGCGGCGGCCTCCGCGATCCTCCCGGAGCCGCCGCGCGCGTACAGGAACTGGAGCATCCGGTGGTGGGCCTCGCGGTTGTACGGGTCGCGCCGGCCGGCCTCGGCCAGCAGCCCCCAGGGGCCCGGCGGCAGCATTGGCTCGGGCGCGGGCACCCGGTGCTCCTCCCAGCGCTGCTCCGGATCCAGCTGGGCCAGCGCCAGCAGACACACCCAGGGCACCGGATCCTTCGGGGCGATCCCGGTGGCGGACTGGGCGGCGTCCCAGGCCTCGATCCACAACTCATGCGTACGACGGTGCCGTTCCCGCTGGGCGCGCAGTGCCCGCTCCACCCCCACCCGCGCCTGCATCACCGCGGCGTGGACGCTGCCCGGCTCCTCCGCGAGCCAGGCACGCACCACGTCGGTGCCGGCGGCGGCCGTCGCGAGAACCTGGGTGCGCTGCGTCCACTGCCGGCCGGGCGGGGTGTCCGCGAGCAGCGTGCGCATGGCCATCCAGCGGCCGGTGCGCAGGTCCTGGAGGGCGCCGCGCAGGGCGTGGTCGGGGCCGGCGGGGTCGTAGGAGGGACGGGGTCCTTCTCTGGCCATCAGCCGTCTGCCCCGGGCCACTGGCGCGCGGGCGAACTGGCGGGGTGGCGTGACAACAGCCCTCCTGTGGGCGGCGATCGAGGGGTGGGGTGCTGGTCGGCGGTCACTATAGAGGCGTGGGTTCCGCCTTGCCATTGTTGGCAACTCAACCACTTATTCAGCCCAGTTGGAAACCCGAGGTGCTTGACGCCGTCCCGCTGCGGCGGCAGGCTGGCGCGGTGATCTTCGGTGCGCAGTGGGGTGGGACGCGATGACGGGTCCGGTGCTCGCCGTCGACCAGGGCACGTCCGGCACCAAGGCCCTCGTGGTCTGTCCGGAACGCGGCGTCCTGGGATCCGGGTTCGCCGAGGTCCGCCCCCGGTATCTGCCCGGCGGACGGGTCGAGGTGGACCCGGCCGAGCTGTACGACTCCGTGGTCGACGCCGGCCGGCAGGCGCTCGCCGAGGCGGGCGAGGACGTCGTGGCGCTGGGCCTGGCCAACCAGGGCGAGACCGTCCTCGCCTGGGATCCCGCCGACGGCCGCCCGCTCACCGACGCCCTGGTGTGGCAGGACCGGCGCGCCGAGACCGTGTGCACCGAACTCGCCGACCACGCCGAGGAGTTGCGCTCGCTGACGGGGCTGCCCCTCGACCCGTACTTCGCCGCGCCCAAGATGGCCTGGATCCGCCGCCACCTCACCCGCGAGGGCGTCGTCACCACCTCCGACGCCTGGCTGGTGCACCGCCTCACCGGCGCCTTCGCCACCGACGCCGCCACCGCCGGCCGTACCCAACTCCTCGATCTGGACCGCGCGCAATGGTCGCCGAGGGCGCTGGAGATGTACGGCCTCACGGACGAGCGGCTCCCGCGGCCCGCCGACAACGCCCAACCCATCGGCACCACCACGGCGTTCGGCCGCGAGATCCCGCTCACCGGACTGATCGTCGACCAGCAGGCCGCCCTGCTCGCCCAGCGGGTCACCGCACCCGGCGCCGCCAAGTGCACCTACGGCACCGGCGCGTTCCTGCTCGCGCACACCGGCGACCGGCCCCGGCGCCCTGCCTCCGGCCTGGTCAGCTGCGTGGCCTGGCGGCTCGCCGGAACCACCGCCTACTGCCTGGACGGCCAGGTTTACACCGCGGCCTCCGCCGTCCGCTGGCTCTGCGACCTGGGCGTCCTCTCCGCCGCCGCCGACCTCGACCCCGTCGGCGGCGCCGTCCCTGACAGCGGTGGCGTCACCTTCGTCCCCGCCCTCGCCGGACTCGCCGCCCCCTGGTGGCGCGGCGACCTGCGCGGCTCGCTCACCGGACTCGGCCTCGACACCGGCCCCGGCCACCTCGTGCGCGCCCTGTGCGAAGGCATCACCGCCCAGGTCGCCGAACTCGCCGACGCGGCCGCCGCCGACCTCGGCGCCCCGCTGGACACGCTCCGCGTCGACGGCGGCCTGACCCGCTCGGCCCTGCTCATGCAGACCCAGGCCGACCTGCTGCAACGCCCCGTCGAGGTATCCGCGTTGCCCGACGCGACCGCACTCGGCGCGGCCGCCCTCGCCCGCCTCGGCGCGGACCCTACCCTGGGCGTGGAACAGGCCCTGCCCGACTGGAAGCCCGCCGCCGTGTACGAACCCCGCATCACCGCCGACCAGGCCGCCGAACGCCGCGCCGGCTTCCGCGCCGCCGTAGCGGCCCTGCTCGGCTCATGACCGTCACCGCGCACGGCCCGCTGCCCACTCGGACGTACGACGTCGTGATCGTCGGCGCCGGGGTCGTCGGCTGCGCCATCGCCCGGGAACTCGCCCGCCACCCCCGCCTGCGCGTCGCCCTGGCCGAGGCCCGGGACGACGTGGGGCAGGGCACCTCCAAGGCCAACACGGCGATCCTGCACACCGGTTTCGACGCTGCCCCCGGAACCCTGGAGGCCCGGCTGGTCCGCGAGGGCTACGACCGGCTCGGCGCCTACGCGGCCGAGTCCGGCATCCCCGTCGAACGCGTCGGTGCCCTGCTGGTCGCCTGGGACGAGGAGCAGCTCGCCGCCCTGCCCCGGCTGGCCGCGAAGGCCGAGCGCAACGGCTACCACGAGACGCGCCGGCTGGACCCCGGCGAGCTCTACACCCGCGAGCCCCACCTCGGCCCCGGAGCGCTCGGCGCCCTGCACGTACCCGGCGAGAGCATCGTCTGCCCCTGGACGACGACCCTGGCGTACGCCACCCAGGCGGTCCGCGCCGGAGTGGACCTGCACCTGAACACCACGGTGGAGCAAGCGCGTTGGCGGGACGGTTATCGCCTGACCACCTCCCGTGGGACCCTGAACGCCCGCCACCTGGTCAACGCGGCCGGACTCCACGCCGACACCGTCGACCGGCTGCTCGGCCACCAGGACTTCACCGTCACCCCGCGCCGCGGCCAGCTGCTGGTGTACGACAAGTTCGCCCGCCCGCTCGTCCGGCACATCCTGCTGCCCGTCCCGACCGCGCTCGGCAAGGGCGTCCTGGTCGCGCCGACCGTCTACGGCAACGTGCTGCTGGGGCCCACCGCCGAGGACCTGGACGACAAGCGGGCCACCGGCTCCACCGCCGACGGACTGGCGGGCCTGAGGGCCAAGGGCCGCCGTATCCTGCCCGCCCTCCTGGACGAGGAGGTCACCGCCGTCTACGCCGGGCTGCGCGCGGCCACCGGGCAGGAGGACTATCGCATCGCCGCCCACCCCGAGCAGGCGTACGTCACCGTCGGCGGCATCCGCTCCACCGGACTGACCGCGTCGATGGCCATCGCCGCGCACGTCACCGGCCTGCTGGCCGGGAACGGGCTCGACCTCGGCCCGGTGCGCGAGCCGGAGCCGGTGACCATGCCCAACCTCGGCGAGGCCTTCCCGCGCCCCTACCAGCGGCCCGAACTCATCGCCGCCGACCCCGAGTACGGCACCCTCGTGTGCCACTGCGAGCGCGTCTCCCGCGGCGAGATCCGGGACGCCCTCGCGGGTACGATCCCGCCCCGCACCCTGGAGGGCCTGCGCCGCCGCACCCGGGCCCGGGCGGGCCGGTGCCAGGGGTTCTACTGCGGGGCGGCGGTGCGGGAGCTGTTCGAACGGGGCTGTCCCGAGGGCGAGTCGGTGGCAGGGCAGCCGGCCGGCGGGGAACCGGTGCGGCCCCGGAAGCCGTTCGGGAGGGGGCGGCCATGACGGACGTACGCCGTGTCGACGTCCTCGTCGTCGGTGCCGGCCCCGCCGGACTCGCGGCCGCCGCACGGCTGGCCGCCTCCGGGGCCGGGCGCGTGGAGGTCCTGGAGCGGGAGGCCGAGCCGGGCGGGGTCCCACGGCACTGCGCACACGGCGGCTTCGGCACGTGGACGCGTCCGCTGACCGGCCCCGGATACGCCCGGCTGCTGACCGAGGCCGCCGTGCGGGCGGGCGCGGTGATCCGGACCGGGGTGACGGTCCTGGACTGGGTGGCGGCCGGGCCGTCGGCGAACGTGGAAGCCACGGACGCGGGGGCGGCAGGCGCCCGCGGCGCGGGGCCGGGCGCTGCGAACCCCGCGGTCGCCGGGGCATCCGAACCCGGGCCGGGGGCTCGGGACCGGGGCGCGGCCGGGACGTCCGTGCCCCCCGACGGCCCCGACGGCCCCGGTGACGGTCCGGTGCCCGGTGCCCTCGGACCCCGTACCGGTACGGCGCTCACCGCCGTCGGCCCCGGCGGACCGGAGATCATCGAGGCGCGGGCCGTCGTCCTCGCGACCGGTGCCCGTGAACGCCCGCGCACCGCCCGGCTGGTGCCCGGTACGCGCCCGGCCGGTGTCTACACCACCGGAGAACTCCAGCAGGCGGTCCATCTGTTCGGGCAGCGGATCGGCACCCGCGCGGTCGTCGTCGGCGCCGAGGACGTCTCCTACGCGGCGGCCGCCACCGTGCGCGCGGCCGGCGCCGAGGTCGTCGCGCTGGTCACGGAACACCAGCGGGCCCAGACCGGCCGGGCCCGTGCCCGGTCGGCCCGGTTGCGCGACCGCATTCCGCTGCTGGCGCACACCACGGTCACCGAACTCCTCGGCCACGGCCGCCTGTCCGGGGTCCGCGTCCGCCATCGCGACGGCCGTACGGCCGTACTGGCCTGCGACACCGTCGTGTTCACCGGCGACTTCGTCCCCGACCACGAACTCGCCCGCCGCGGCGCCCTCGCCCTGGACCCTGGCACCCGCGGCCCCGCCGTCGACGGCGCCCTGCACACCTCACGCCCCGGGGTCTTCGCCGCCGGCAACGTCCTGCACGCCGTCGAGCGGGCCGGCACGGCCGCCGGCGAGGGCGCCCGGGTGGCCGGCGCCGTCCTGGACTTCCTGGCGGGCGCCCCCTGGCCGGACCCCGGAGTCCCGCTCGCCGTCGACGCTCCGCTGCGCTGGATCGCCCCGAACCGCATCACCCCGGCCGACCCGCCCGCCCGCCACCTCCTGCGCACCGCCGCCCCGCTGACCCGCCCGGTCCTCCTGGTTCACCAGGACGGCCGCCTCCTGCACCGGGAGCGGCCGGGCCTCGGCACCGCCCTGCCGAAGCGCACCCTGACCCTCACCGCACGCTGGACGGGCCGGGTCGACCCGAAGGGCGGCGAGGTACGGGTGAGCGTGGGCTGAACGGGGCGCCTGCCCGTGCCGTGCGCGACCGCTCACATATCGGTGAACGACCCGTGCCGACCGGACCCCGAGGCGAACCGTGCGGCACCCTCCGCGCTCTGCGCCAGCACGCCCAGTCCGTACCGGAGCTCACCGCGCAGTGCGGTCTCCTCGTCCAGCCCCTCCTGGTCGAGGACCGACGCGCGGTCGCTGCGCAGGCAGGCCTGCGGGAAGCGGGCGATGTCCGCGGCCAGCGCCTCGGCCTCGGCGCGGGCGCGCCCCGTCGGCACCACGCGGTTGGCGAGCCCCATCTCGTACGCCTCGCGGGCCGGTACCGGCCGGCCCGTGAGGATCATGTCCATGGCCCGGCCGGTGCCGATCAGCCGGGGCAGCCGTACCGTGCCGCCGTCGATCAGCGGCACGCCCCAGCGGCGGCAGAACACCCCGAACACGGCGTCCTCCTCCGCCACCCGCAGATCGCACCAGAGGGCGAGTTCGAGGCCGCCCGCGACCGCGTGCCCGGCCACCGCCGCGATCACCGGCTTCGACAGCCGCATCCGGGTCGGCCCCATCGGGCCGTCGCCGTCCTCGGCCACGCGGTTGCCGCGCTCGGTACCGATCGCCTTCAGGTCCGCCCCCGCGCAGAACGTGCCGCCCTCGCCCCACAGCACCGCGACCCGGGCACCGTCGTCGGCCTCGAAGTCACGGAAGGCGTCGGCGAGTTCGGCGGCCGTGGGACCGTCCACCGCGTTGCGGGCCCGAGGCCGGGAGAGGACGATCGTGGTGACGTACTCCGTGCGCTCCACGCGGACCGGCATGGGAAGCCCTCCTCGTTCTGGTCGGGAAGGCCACTCTGCCTCAGATGACCTTGAACCGGACCAGCGCCCCCAGGGTCAGCGCCCCCGGCAGCAGCGGCACCCACACGGTGATGATCCGGTAGGCGAGGACCACCGCGGTGGCCACCGCGGCCGGGCCGCCCACCGCGACCAGGGCCACGATCAGGGCCGCCTCGACCGAACCCAGGCCGCCCGGTGTGGGGACCAGCGCCACCGCGACGGTCGCCGCGAGATAGGCGAGCGCCATGTGCGCCACCGGCACCGGCAGCCTCAGCGCCTGGCCGACCGCGGCGAGACCGGCCGCCTGCAGCGCCGGGAACGCCAGCGAGCCGCCCCACAGGGCCAGGGCGCGGGCCGGCCGGGTGTGCACCGACCGCGCCTCGCCGAGGGCGTCCCGGACGAACGCGTACACGCGGGTGCGCAGCGGTCGTACGAAGGCCACGGCGGCCGCCGCCACCGCCAGCAGGCCGGCCGCGCCCAGCAGCAGCGGCACGGCCGAGCCGTCCGGCAGCAGGGGGCCGAGCCGCAGCGCGTCGGGGAAGGCCAGCAGCAGCACGGACAGCAGTCCGAGCCGGCCCACGGACTCGGCCAGCAGGTACAGGGCGAGCGCGGCCGAGGAGCGGGCGAGCGGCACCCCGCACACGGTCATGAAGCGCAGGTTCACCGCGCCCGCACCCAGTCCGGTGGGCAGCAGATGGTTCGCCGAGGCCGCCGCGAACTGGGTGGCCAGCAGTCGTGCCTTCGGCAGCGGCTGCACCACGGCGCCCTGGCGGGTGAACGCGGCGGCCACCCAGGTCAGGCAGGTGGCGCCGGCCGCCGCGAGGAGCCACGGCCAGGACGCGCCGCGCAGCTGGCCGAAGCCCTCGGCGAGCAGGGAGCGGTTCCGTACGGCGACGACGGCAACGAGCGCGAGCGGCACCAGGCACAGCGCCTGGCGGACGGGGACGCGACGGGGGAGTCGTCCCCGGGGAGGTGGGGGAAGCGGGACGGCAGTCACATCAGCAGAGGTTTTCCGTGCCGTACCAACGGCGGGTGAAAAGCCAGGAACATTGACCTCAACGAAGCTTGAGGTTCTACGTTCTCTTCCATGAGCATGGAGACCACCGCGTGGATGCAGTTGCACAGTGTCATGACGGCACAGGCCGAGCGCCGTCCGTTCGCCCGCGTCACGCTGCGCCGTATCGCCGCCTTCGCCCGCCCGCACCGCGCGGGCATCGTCCGGTTCGTGGTGCTCGGGGTGGTGACCGCGCTGCTCGCCGTGGCCACCCCCGTGCTCGCCGGCCGCGTCGTCGACGCGATCGTGGCGGGGCACGACTCCGGCACGGTGGTCCGGCTCTCCCTGCTCATCGCGCTCGTCGCCCTCGCGGAGGCGGCGCTGGGCATCCTCGGCCGGCGCCTGTCGGCGACGCTCGGGGAGGGACTCATCCTCGACCTCAGAACGGCTGTGTTCGATCATGTGCAGCGCATGCCCGTCGCGTTCTTCACACGGACTCGTACGGGCGCGCTGGTCAGCCGTCTCAACAACGACGTGATCGGCGCCCAGCGGGCCTTCGCCAACACCCTGTCCGGCGTGGTCAGCAACCTGGTCACCCTGCTGCTCACCCTCGCGGTGATGCTCACGCTGTCCTGGCAGATCACCCTGCTCGCGCTGGTGCTGCTGCCGGTGTTCGTGCTGCCGGCCCGCCGCATGGGCAGCCGGATGGCACGCATGCAGCGCGAGGCGGCGGCGCTGAACGCGGCCATGGGCACCCGGATGACCGAGCGCTTCTCCGCGCCCGGCGCCACCCTGGTCAAGCTGTTCGGCCGCCCGGAGGAGGAGTCGGCGGAGTTCGCGGCCCGCGCCGCCCGGGTCCGTGACATCGGCGTCCGCACGGCCACGGCCCAGTCCGTCTTCATCACCTCCCTCACCCTGGTCTCCGCCCTCGCGCTGGCCCTCGTCTACGGCCTCGGCGGCTGGTTCGCGCTGCACGGCACCCTGCAGGCGGGCGCGGTCGTCTCCCTCGCCCTGCTGCTGACCCGCCTGTACGCCCCGCTGACCGCGCTGGCCGGAGCCCGGGTCGAGGTGATGAGCGCGCTCGTGAGCTTCGAGCGGGTCTTCGAGGTGCTGGACCTCGAGCCGCTGATCGAGGAGAAGCCGGACGCCCGTGCGGTCCCCGAAGGTCCGGTCGCCGTCGAGTTCGAGGACGTCCGCTTCTCGTACCCCTCGGCCGACCAGGTCTCCCTCGCCTCCCTGGAGGAGGTCGCCGCCCTCGACACCCGCGGCGGTTCCGAGGTCCTGCACGGCATCTCCTTCCGCGCCGAACCCGGCCAGACCGTCGCCCTCGTCGGCTCCTCCGGCGCCGGCAAGTCCACCATCGCCCAGCTGCTGCCGCGCCTGTACGACGTCGACGCGGGCGCGGTCCGCATCGGGGGCGTCGACGTCCGCGACCTGACCGCCGCCGCCCTGCGCGGCACGCTCGGCATGGTCACCCAGGACGGCCACCTCTTCCACGACACCGTCCGCGCCAATCTCCTGCTGGCCCGCCCGGAGGCGACGGACGACGACCTCTGGGACGCGCTGGGCCGCGCCCGCCTGGCCGAGGTCGTACGGTCCCTGCCCGACGGCCTGGACACGGTGGTCGGCGAGCGCGGCTACCGGCTCTCCGGCGGCGAACGCCAGCGCATGACCATCGCCCGGCTGCTGCTGGCCCGCCAGCGCGTGGTGATTCTGGACGAGGCCACCGCCCACCTGGACAACACCTCCGAGGCGGCCGTCCAGGAAGCCCTCACCGAGGCCTTGGAGGGCCGCACCGCCGTGGTCATCGCCCACCGCCTGTCCACGATCCGCACCGCCGACCAGATCCTCGTCGTGGAGTCCGGCCGGATCGTGGAGCGCGGCACGCATGAGGAGCTGCTGGCGAGGGAGGGCCGGTACGCGGAGCTGTACCGGACCCAGTTCGCGGGGCGGGACGCCGCCGCGGCGCAAGCGGTGGTGGCCGAGGTGTCGTCGGCCTGATCGGTTCCGTCGGCCCGAGTGGTTGCCGACGCCCGCCGCAGGGGTGCGGGCCCTCCCGGCCGCGGGCTCGCCTACGGCATGGGTTTCCCCGCATTTACTGCTTCCCCCCTTGACTCCACTGGTCCGGACCTTTAGTTTCACGCCTTAAACAAAGCCTGCGGACACCCCAACACCCATCTTGCACACGGGTGTTGGGCCGCATCCCCCCACGTGAAAGGCCGGCCCCGCACATGGCCAGACCCCTCCCCGCAGCAGTCCCCCTCGCCGTACTGGCAGTCTCCGCCGGACTGCTCACCGCTTCCCCCGCCCAGGCCGCGACCGGAGCCATCACCGGGCTCGCCGGCAAGTGTCTCGACGTCGCCGGGGCCAACTCGGCCGACGGCACGCCCGTCCAGCTCTACGACTGCAACGGCACCAACGCCCAGCAGTGGACGGTCGGCAGCGACGGCACCATCCGCGCCCTCGGCAAGTGCCTCGACGTGACCGGCAATTCGACCGCCGACGGCGCCAAGGTGCAGCTGTGGAGCTGCACCGGCGGCGCGAACCAGAAGTGGACCGTCACCGCCGCCCACGACATCGTCAACCCGCAGGCGGACAAGTGCCTGGACGTCACCGACAACAACTCCGCCAACGGCACCCGGACACAGATCTGGAGCTGCACCGGCGGCGCCAACCAGAAGTGGAACGCGCCCGCGAGCGGGGGCGACGGCACCCCGTCCGCGCCGATGGCCGTCGCGCCGTACCTCTACAACGGCTGGGGCAGCCCGCCCAACCCGGCCACCATCACCCAGGCCACGGGCGTGAAGTGGTTCACCCTCGCCTTCGTGCTCAGCAACGGCTACTGCAACCCGCAGTGGGACGGCAGCCGCCCGCTGACCGGCGGGGTCGACCAGCAGACCGTCAACACCGTGCGGGCAGGCGGCGGTGACGTCATCCCGTCCTTCGGCGGCTACAGCGGCAACAAGCTGGAGAGCTCCTGCTCCAGCGCGAGCGAGCTGGCGGCGGCCTACCAGAAGGTCATCAACGCCTACGGCCTGAAGGCGATCGACATCGACATCGAGGCCGACGCCTACAGCAACGGCACCGTGCAGCAGCGCACCGTGGACGCGCTGAAGACCGTCAAGGCCGCCAACCCGGGCCTGAAGGTGTACATCACCATCGGCACCGGGCAGAGCGGGCCCGACACCAGCCTCATCAACCGGGCCGCGTCCTCCGGGCTGACCGTGGACGCCTGGGCCATCATGCCGTTCGACTTCGGCGGCGCCGGACAGAACATGGGCAACCTCACCACGCAGGCCGCCGAGGGCCTGAAGAACGCGCTGAAGAACGCCTATCACTACAGCGACGACCAGGCCTACCGGGACATGGGCATCTCGTCCATGAACGGCATCACCGACGACAACGAGACCGTCACGGTGAACGACTTCCGGACCATCCTGGCCTACGCACAGGCGCACCACCTCGCCCGGCTCACCTTCTGGTCCGCCAACCGCGACCGGCCCTGCACCGGCGGCCCCGCCGACAGCTGCTCCGGCGTGAACCAGTCCGCCTGGGACTACACCCGCGTCTTCGCCGGCTACACCGGCTGATCCCGCCACCCCCCAGGAGAACTTCGACGCCGGCACCACCAGCTCGAAGACCCTGGTCGAGGTCGGGCCGGCCGGTTCCACCGCCTCCCACGCGGCCGACCCGACCTCCCTGCACGACGTCTGCTTCCGCATCGGCGGAGCGGGCGTCGGCAAGGCGGCCACCAGACTCGTCGTGAACAGCAGGAACGTCATCGGCGACCACATATGGATCTGGCGCGCCGACCACGGCAGCGGCGTCGGCTGGACCAGCAACACCGCCGACACCGGACTCGTCGTGGGCGGCGACGACGTGACGATGTACGGCCTGTTCGTGGAGCACTTCCAGAGCGGCTCCACGCGCGGCTACGCCGCCTACACGGTCGCCGACTCGGTCACCAGCCACCAGGCGTACGGCCTCGGCAGCTACTGCTACTTCAACGTCGACCCGAGCGTGACCGCCGACCGTGCCTTCGAGGTGCCGGACAACCCGAACGTCCGCTTCACCGGCATGGTCACCGTCTCCCTCGGCGGCACCGGCACCATCGGTGACGTCATCAACAACACCGGAGGACCCTCGAACTCCTCGGCCAACGTCGCGGACCTCGTCCGCTACCCGTGAGCGAAGGGTGTGGCCCGCCGGACGTGTGAGGCACCGCCGCGTGGATACGCGGACTGGACGGACACCAGGGCCCGTCCGGAAGGCCACTCCTGCCATGACCAGAGAAAACCAGCTCTCTCCCGCATCGGAGATCACCCTCCGGGTCAACGGGAAGCCCCACACCCTGCACGTCGACCACCGGCGTGTCCTGCTGGACCTGCTCCGCGAGGACCTCGGCCTGACCGGGGCGAAGAAGGGCTGCGACCACGGCCAGTGCGGTGCCTGCACCGTGCTGGCCGACGGCCGTCGCCTCAACAGCTGCCTGCTGCTCGCGGTCGCCCTCGACGGCAGCGAGATCACCACGATCGAGGGCCTCGGCGGCGACGGCGAGGGGCCGCACCCGCTGCAGCGGGCCTTCCTCGACCGCGACGCCTTCCAGTGCGGCTACTGCACCCCGGGGCAGATCTGCTCCGCCGTCGGCATGCTCGCCGAGGCCGCCGCCGGCCACCCCTCCCACGTCACCGACCCCGCGGCCCCCTCCGGCCGGCCCGTCCCGCTGGACCGGCCCGAGATCCGCGAGCGCCTGAGCGGCAACCTGTGCCGCTGCGGCGCCTACCCGCGCATCGTCGAGGCGGTGGAGGACGTGATCCGGTGAACGGCTTCGGATACCTCAGGCCCGGCAGCGTCCAGGAGGCCGTCGAGGCGTACGCCGCCCACCCCGGCGCCCGCTATCTGGCCGGCGGCACCAACCTGGTCGACCTGATGAAACTCGGCGTGGAGCGGCCCGCCCTGCTCATCGACGTGGGCCGGCTGCCACTGGCCGGCATCGAGGAGCTGCCCGACGGCTCCCTGCGCGTCGGCGCCACCGTCCGCAACAGCGACCTGGCCGCCGACCCCCGCGTCCGCGACCGCTACCCGGCGCTGTCCCAGGCGCTCCTCTCGGGCGCCTCCGGGCAGCTGCGCAACGCCGCCACCACCGGCGGCAACCTGCTCCAGCGCACCCGCTGCCCCTACTTCCAGGACCTGGACAAACCCTGCAACAAACGCGAGCCCGGAAGCGGCTGCGGCGCCCGGGACGGCGTCCACCGCGACCACGCCGTCCTCGGGCACTCGGAGCACTGCATCGCCACCAACCCGTCCGACATGGCCGTCGCCCTCGCCGCGCTGGACGCCCAGGTCGAGCTGTACGGCACCGAGGGCGCCCGGCGGCTTCCGGCGGCCGAGTTCCACCGGCTGCCCGGCGAGCATCCCGACCGGGACACCTGGATCTGCCCCGGCGAACTGATCACCGGTGTGCTGCTCCCGTCGGCCACCGCCGGCATCCCGTCCGCCTACCGCAAGGCCCGCGACCGGGCGTCGTACGCCTTCGCCCTCGCGTCCGTGGCCGTCGTGCTGCGGGTCGCGGACGGCGTCGTCGACCACGCGGGGGTCGCCTTCGGCGGGCTCGCCCACCGGCCCTGGCGGGCCCGGCACACCGAGCTGGCCCTGCTGGGCGCCCCCGCGACCCCCGCGGCCTTCGAGGGAGCCGTGGCACTGGAACTCGCGCACGCCGAGCCGCTGCGGGACAACGCCTACAAGGTGCCCCTCGCCCGCAATCTCGCCCTGGACGTCCTGAACCGTCTCGCCCCGGCCCCGGCGGTGGCCTGAGCCGCGCAGGAGGAGCGAGCGGAACAGGCAGAGCAGGAGGAACCCATGACCGGCAACTCCCCGGGCACTGCCGCAGAGCACCGCGACAGCCTCGACACGGCCCACGGCGGCGCCCTGGGCGCGCCCGCCGAGCGCCGGGAAGGGCTGCAGAAGGTCACCGGCGTCGCCCGTTACGCCGCCGAGTACGGCCTGCCCGGCCGTGCCCACGCCTGGCCCGTGCCGGCCGCGATCGCACGCGGCCGGGTGACCGCCGTCGACACCTCGGCCGCCCTCGCCCTGCCCGGCGTCCTCGCCGTGCTCACCCCCGACGACGCCCCGCGCCTCGCCGCGCCCGAGGACGCCACGCTCGCCGTGCTGCAGGGCCCGCACGTGCCGCACCGGGGCTGGTGCGTGGCCCTGGCCGTCGCCGACACCCTGGAGACGGCCCGAGCGGCCGCCCGGGCGGTACGCGTCACCTACACGGCCGAACCCCACGACGTCGATCTGGACCCCGGGCACCCGCACGCCTACGAGCCGGAGGAGGCCAACGCCGGCTATCCCGGCCGCGTCGAGCACGGCGACCCGGAGGCCGCCTACGCCGCCGCCGAGGTCCGCGTCGACACCACCTACCGGGTGCCGCCCCTGCACAATCACCCCATGGAGCCGCACGCCAGCACGGCCCACTGGGACGGGGACCGGCTCACCGTGTACACCTCCAGCCAGGGCGGTACGACCGTGCGGGAGGTCCTCGCCCAGTTGTTCGAACTGCCCGAGGACCGCATCACGGTCGTCACCGAGCACGTCGGCGGCGGCTTCGGATCCAAGGGCACCCCGCGCCCCGACGTCGTCCTCGCCACCATGGCCGCCCGGCGCACCGGCCGGCCCGTCACCCTCGCCTACCCCCGCCGTCACCTGCCCACCACCGTCGGCCACCGCGCCCCCACCGTGCAGCGGCTGCGCCTCGGCGCGCACGCGGACGGCCGGCTGACCGCCGTGCTGCACGAGGCGACCACCCACACCTCCCGGGTGAAGGAGTTCGTCGAGCAGGCCGCGGTGCCCGCCCGCGTCATGTACGCCGCCCCGGCCCTGCTCAGCACCCACCGGGTGGTCCCGCTCGACGTGCCCAGCCCGTCCTGGATGCGCGCCCCCGGCGAGGCGCCCGGCATGTACGCCCTGGAGTCGGCCGTGGACGAACTCGCCGACGCCCTCGGCATGGACCCGGTGGAACTGCGCGTCCGCAACGAACCCGAGCGCGAGCCCGGCAGCGGCAAACCGTTCAGCAGCCGGCACCTCGTGGAGTGCCTGCGCGAGGGAGCCCGCCGCTTCGGCTGGGACGGGCGCGATCCACGCCCGGGCCTGCGCCGCGAGGGCCCGCTGCTCATCGGCACCGGCGTGGCCGCGGCCACCTACCCGGCCGCCGCCGTCCCGGCCACCGCGACCGCCCGAGCCCTGCCCGACGGCACCTTCGCCGTCCGGATCAACGCGACCGACATCGGCACAGGGGCCCGTACCGTCCTCGCCCAGATCGCCGCCGACGCCCTCGGCGCGCCCCTGGACCGGGTCCGCACCGAGATCGGGCACAGCGACCTGCCGTCGGCCTGGCTGGCCGGCGGCTCCATGGGCACCGCCTCCTGGGGCTGGGCCGTGCACGACGCGTGCGCCGACCTGGTATCCCAGCTCGCAGCGCACACCGGGCCGCTGCCCGCCGACGGCATCGAGACCCATGCCGACACCGCCGGGCGGGCCGACGCCGACAGCCCCTACGCCCGGCACGCCTTCGGAGCCCACTTCGCCGAGGTCGCCGTCGACACCGTCACCGGCGAGACACGGGTACGGCGGCTGCTCGGCGTCTTCGCCGCCGGGCGGATCCTCAACTCCCGTACGGCGCGCTCCCAGTTCACCGGCGCCATGACCATGGGCCTCGGCATGGCCCTCACCGAACACAGCACCATGGACCGCGCCTTCGGCGACTTCACCGAGGCGGACCTCGCCTCCTACCACGTGCCCGCGCACGCCGACGTCCCCGACATCGAGGCCGACTGGATCGACGAGGACGACCCGCACCTCAACCCCATGGGCAGCAAGGGCATCGGCGAGATCGGCATCGTCGGCACCGCGGCCGCCATCGGCAACGCCGTCCACCACGCCACCGGCGTCCGCTACCGCGAACTGCCCCTCACCCCCGACCGGATCCTCACCGGCCTGCTGTCCGAGGGATGATCGTGACGGGACCGACCTGGGAGTACGAAGGCTACCGGCCCGAGGAGGAGCGCCTGCGAGAGTCGCTGTGCACCCTGGGCAACGGGTACTTCGCCACGCGCGGGGCCCTGCCCGAGTGCACCGCCGACGACGTCCACTACCCGGGCACCTACGTGGCCGGCTGCTACAACCGGCTCACCTCCGAGGTCGCCGGACGCCGGGTCGAGCACGAGGACATGGTCAACCTCCCCAACTGGCTGCCGCTGCGCTTCCGCCCGGCGGGCGCCGCCTGGCTCACCCCGGACTCCGACCCCGTCACCGAGCACTATCTGACCCTCCATCTCGACCCCGGCCTGCTGGAACGCCGCACCAGCTACGGCCTTGAGGGCGGCGCCACGCTCCATGTGCGCCAGCTCCGCCTGGTCCACCTGGCGGACCGTCATATCGGAACTCTACGTACCGAGTTCACCGTCGAAGGCCAGGGCACCGAGCTGGAGGTCGAGGCCGCGCTGGACGGACGCGTCACCAACTCCGGCGTGGCCCGCTACCGGGACCTGGACGGCCGGCACCTCACCCAGATCCGGACCGGTCTCGCCGCACACGGCGCGATGTGGCTGCGCTGCCACACCCGCACCTCCCGTATCGAATGCGCCCTGGCCGCCCGGCTGGCCACCGACGCACCGGTGGCGACGGCCCACGAAGCCCTGCGCGCCGTCCAGCACGTGAAGCTGCGCCTGACACCCGGCCGTACCATCACCGTCGACAAGACGGTCGCGCTGCACACCTCGCACGACCCCGCCATCGGTGACCCGCTGGACGCGGCCGTCGAGCGCGTCGGCGCCGCCCCCGACTTCGACGCCCTGCTGGAGACGCACACCGCGGCCTGGGAGCAGCTGTGGCGGCGCACCGCGCTGGAGGTGCCCGGGGAGGCGGGCAGCATCCTGCGGCTGCACCTGTTCCACGTGCTGCAGACCCTCTCGCCGCACACGGCCGACCTCGACGCCGGTGTCCCCGCCCGCGGACTGCACGGCGAGGCCTACCGCGGCCATGTCTTCTGGGACGAACTCTTCGTCCTGCCCTACCTCAACCTGCACCTCCCCGAGGTCTCCCGGGCGCTGCTCCACTACCGGCACCGGCGTCTCGACGCCGCCTGCCACGCGGCCGGCGAACTCGGCCGGCGCGGCGCGCTCTACCCGTGGCAGAGCGGCAGCGACGGCCGCGAGGAGGCCCCGGAACTCCACCTCAACCCCCGCTCCGGCCGCTGGGTGCCGGACCACTCCCGGCTCCAGCACCACGTCGGTTCGGCGGTGGCCTACAACATCTGGCAGTACTGCGAGGCCACCGGGGACACCGACTTCCTGCACGGCGAGGGCGCCGAGATCCTGCTGCAGATCGCGCGCTTCTGGGCGGACTCGGCCGGTTACGACGACCGCCTCGGCCGGTACCGCATCCGGGGCGTGATGGGCCCCGACGAGTACCACGACGCCTACCCCGGCGCGCCCCGGCCGGGACTGGACGACAACGCGTACACCAACGTCACCGCCGCCTGGGTGCTCGCCCGAACCCTGGACCTGCTGAGCACCCTGCCCGAGCCGCGCCGCCGCGAACTCACCGAGAGCATCGGTCTGGACGAGGACGAGCCCGCCCACTGGGAGGAGATCTCCCGCACCCTCCACATCCCCTTCCACGACGGGGTGATCAGCCAGTTCGAGGGCTACGGCGACCTCGCCGAGCTCGACTGGGACGACTACCGCAAGCGGTACGAGGACATCCGCCGCCTCGACCGGATCCTGGAGGCCGAGGGCGACAGCGTGAACCGCTACAAGGCGTCCAAGCAGGCCGACGTCCTCATGCTGGGCTATCTCTTCTCGGTCGCCGAACTCCGGTCCCTCTTCGACCGGTTGGGGCACCGCCTGGACGAACGGACCTGGATCGCGACCGTCGACCACTATCTGCATCGCACCAGCCACGGCTCCACCCTCAGCGGCCTGGTCCACGGCTGGATCCTCACCCGTGCCCGCCGCGCCGACGCCTGGGCCTTCGTCCAGGAGGCGCTGCGCGGCGACATCGCCGACCTGCAGGGCGGCACCACCGGCGAGGGCATCCACCTCGGCGCCATGGCCGGCACCCTCGACCTCGTCCAGCGCGGACTGACCGGCCTGGAGACCCGCGACGGCGCCCTGTGCCTCGACCCCGTCCCGCTCCCCGAACTCTCCTCCTACGGCTTCGCCATCCGCTACCACGGCCACTGGGGCGTCCATCTGCACCTGCGCAGCGGCCTGCTGGAGATCGCCGTACCGGACTCCGACCGCGCCCCCATCGACGTCTGCCTGCGCGACCGGGTGGTCCCGGTGGGCCCGGGGGAGGCGGCCCGGCTGGTGGTCCCGGAGTGACGCCGCTCAGCCGTCCGCCACCGGGTACCGGTGCACGGGCGGGAGCCCCGGCAGCAGACCGGGCCACATGACGTCCAGGACATGAGCGCTCGGCGTGAACAACGGCCCGCCGACCAACGGCAGGTCGTCGACGTCGTGCCACTCCCAGCGGTGGATCAGCCGCGGTTCGGTGACGAGGGGTTCGCCGGTGAAGGCGCTCACCCGGACGGCGGCCGTCACCCGGGGGATGCCGTGCACGGAGTCCATCAGGATCGCCCGCACCCGCGCATCCGCCGGGTCGGCCTTCAGGGACGTCTCCTCCTCCAGCTCGCGGACGGCCGCCGCGGCGAAGTCCTCGCCCGCGTCGTTCTTGCCGCCGGGCAACTCCCAGACGCCCCGCACCGACCAGCCCAGCAGCACCCGCCCCGCCCGGTCGGTGACGACGACCCCGGCGCCGGTCAGGGCGTGCGGGGACGGGCGGCCCTTGCCGGCGTACCCCGGTGCGGTGGGGGAGGGGTCGCGCAGGACGAGCAGCGCCAGGCCGTCGGCGTCGTGGCGATCGGCGGACGTCCAGCCGGTGCTGAGGAGGGCGATCTCCCGCTCGTCCAGGGCGATGCCGCGCCGCTCGTCCGGCACCGCGTCCGCGACCGGCGTGATCACACACAGTGCCCCGCCCGGGCGCAGCCGCTCGCGCAGCCGGTTGAGCACCCGGGTGCGGTCGCGGACGAAGGCCCAGCCGAGACGGACGGTGATCAAATCGTAGGCGGGGTGCGGAAGCCGGTCGAGGTCGTCCCGCTCGATGTCCAGGCGGCGGTACGTCACGCCGGCCGCGTTGGTGCGCCGGGCCCGCGTGAGCGCTGCCCCGGACCAGTCGACGGCGTCCACCCGGTAGCCGGATCCGGCCAGATGGCGGGCGAGTTCACCGAGTCCGCAGCCGATGTCCAGGGCGAGGCCCCCGGCCGGCGCCGGGACGTGCTCCGCCAGCAGCCGCCGCTCGGCCGGCCCCAGCTCACGGAACCGGCCGCCGCCTGCGTAGTGAGCGTCCCACTGCTCGCGCCGCACGAATTCCACCGCGCCTCCTCGGCCTGCTCTCCTCCACGGACTTCGGGATCCTCGCCCGGCCACGGCCGTCGTACACCACCGGCGTCCGCGTATCGACGCGGACGGCCGGGAAGGCCACCATGCACCGGGTAAGTGGTTGAAACGGGAAGGAGACAGCGGAGATGAGCGCCACCGACGCTCCCTTGCGTGTGCTGGCGGTGGACGACGAGGAGCCCGCGCTCGAGGAGCTGCTGTACCTGCTGAAGCGCGATCCCCGGGTCGGCACCGTGGTGCCCGCGGCGGGACCCACCGAGGCACTGCGCCGGCTCGGCCGGACCATGGCGGACGGCCCGGACGGCGAGGAAGCCGTCGACGTCGTCTTCCTCGACATCAACATGCCGGGACTCGACGGCCTCGAACTCGCCCGTCTGCTGGGCGCGTTCGCCGCGCCGCCGCTGATCGTCTTCGTCACCGCCCACGACGACTTCGCGGTCCGCGCCTTCGACCTCAAGGCCGTCGACTACCTGCTCAAGCCCCTGCGCAAGGAGCGCTTCGCCGAAGCCGTACGCCGGGTCGCCGAACTCGTCCGGGCCGGGCAGGGCCCCCGGCCGGCCGCCGCCCCCGCCGCGACCGCGCCCGGGCAGCCGCCCGCCTTCGGCGATCAGGTCCCTGTCGAACTGGGCGGGGTGACCCGGTTCGTGCCCATCGCCGACATCACCTATGTCGAGGCCCAGGGCGACTACGCGCGCCTGCACACCCCGCACGGCAGCCACCTGGTGCGCGTCGCGCTGTCCACCCTGGAGGAGCAGTGGCGCGCGCGCGGGTTCGTGCGCATCCACCGCAGCCGGCTCGTCGCACTCGGCCGCATCGAGGAACTCCGCCTGGACGGCGGCAACGTCACCGTACGGATCGGCGACCGCGTCCTCGCCGTGAGCCGGCGCAACGCCCGGGAACTACGGGACCTGCTGGCCAAACACGCTGCGGGCAGGGCCCGTTGAGCGACCCGAGCGGTCGCCGGGGTGACGGACCTGTGGCGATTCTCGTCCACCCGCTGTCTCGGCGGGGGCGCGCTGCGTACACTCGCCGCAGCACGAGGTGATCACCGCTGCGTCGGGAGTGCGTCATGGGTGCGGAATCCGTCCCTCGCAGAGAGGTGGTCACCGGGCGGCCGCGCCCCTTCGGCGGTACGGCCGCACCCCGCACGGCACCCGCGCCGCAGCCCGGATCCGAGGTGTACCCGGAGCAGTTGATACGACGTCAGATGAAGGCCGCCCTCGTCACCACGGCCCTCCTCGCCATCCTGCTGGGCCTGCTCCCCGTGCTCCTGCGCATCCTGCCGTTCGCCGACACCGCACCCCGCGTCCCCCTCGCCGTCTGGCTCCTCCTGGGCGTGGCGCCGTACCCCGCCCTGCTGGCCATCGGCGCCTGGTACGTCCGCCGCGCCGAGCGCAACGAGACCGGCCCGGCCGCCGACGCTCCCGCGGAACGCCCCTGACCATGCGCCGACTTACCGCCGGGGTCGGCCGGTGAACCAGACGTACGGCATCGTGGGCGTGACGGCCGTGATCCTCGCCACGGTCCTCGTCGGCGCGCTCGGACTGCGCATCTCCCGCACCACCTCCGACTTCTACGTCGCCTCCCGCACCGTCGCCCCCCGGCTCAACGCCTGCGCGGTCAGCGGCGAGTACCTGTCCGCCGCCTCCTTCCTCGGCGTCGCCGGACTCGTCCTCGCCCAGGGCGTCGACATGCTGTGGTTCCCCATCGGCTACACCGCCGGCTTCCTGGTCCTGCTGGCCTTCGTCGCCGCCCCGCTGCGCCGCTCCGGCGCCTACACCCTGCCCGACTTCGCCGAGGCCCGGCTGGAGTCCCGCGCGGTGCGGCGGATCGCCGGTGTGCTGGTCGTCGGCATCGGCTGGCTGTACCTGCTGCCCCAGCTGCGCGGCGCCGGCCTGACCCTGCGGCTGCTCACCGGCGCACCCGGCTGGCTCGGCGGTCTGGTCGTCGCCGCCGTGGTGACCGCGGCCGTCGCCGCCGGCGGGATGCGCAGCATCACCTTCGTCCAGGCCTTCCAGTACTGGCTGAAACTCACCGCTCTGCTGGTGCCCGTGGTGTTCCTGCTGCTCGCCTGGCGCGGCGACAACGCCCCGGCACCCGCCTGGGACGACCGGCCGGTCTTCCACCGCTCCACCGAGGTGCGCGTCGACCGGCCCCTCACGTTCACCGTGCGCGAGCCGGTCCGGGTCACCGCGTCCGGCACCGTCGACGGCCGGGCGGTGCACGGGGATTCGCTGCGGCTCGGCGAGGGCCGGCACCGGATCGGCGCGCAGACCGCCCTGCGCTTCCCGGCCGGCGCCCGCGTCCCGCTGCCGGACCGCGCGGCCGACCGCGCCGCGCCCTCCAGCTGGGCCGAGCCACTGTCCTCCGAGCGCGAACAGCACGGCCTGTACGCCACCTACGGGCTGATCCTGGCCACCTTCCTCGGCACCATGGGCCTGCCGCACGTCGTCGTCCGCTTCTACACCAACCCCGACGGCCGCGCCGCCCGCCGCACCACCGTCAGCGTGCTCGCCCTGCTCGGCGCGTTCTATCTCCTCATCCCCCTGTACGGCATGCTCGGCCGCCTGTACGCCCCCGACCTGCTCCTGACCGGCGACACCGACGCGGCGGTCCTCGTCCTGCCGCAGCGGCTGCTCGGCGGGGTCGCCGGGGACCTGCTCGGCGCGCTGGTCGCCGGCGGCGCCTGCGCGGCGTTCCTCTCCACGGCGTCCGGGCTCACGATGTCCGTCGCGGGTGTCCTCGCCCAGGACGTCGTGCCCACGCTCGGCGTCCGCCACTTCCGGCTCGCCACCCTGCCCGCGATCGCGGTGCCGACCGCCGCCGCCGCCGTGGTCAGCGATTTGCCCGTGGCCGACGCGGTCGGACTCGCCTTCGCCGTCTCCGCGTCCTCCTTCTGCCCGCTGCTCGTCCTGGGCATCTGGTGGCGCGGCCTGACCCCGCCGGGCGCGATCGCCGGACTCGTCCTCGGCGGCGGCTCGGCGCTCACCGCGGTGACGGCCACCATCGTCGGCGGCGCTCGCTCCGGCTGGGTGCACACCCTGCTGGCCTGGCCCGCGGTGTGGTCCGTCCCCGTGGGCTTCGCCACGATGGTCCTGATCTCCCTGGCCACCCGCAGCCGCGTCCCACCCGGCACCGCCGCCACCATGGCCCGCCTCCACCTGCCCGAACCCCCGGCCCCCGCCCGCCCCGGACCGGCGACGACCTGACCGAGGAGCCGTTGTGCAGCCCAGCGACACAGCAAGACGACCTCCGGCGCCCGCCCGTCGCCCCGCCGGCGCCGCCGACGCGCGTGCCGGTCGACGGCACAGCGGAGGCGCGGGGCGGACCAGGCACACAACGGTCCGCGACCTGCCCCGGCACTCCACCACCCACCCCGCCGGCCCGAACCCGCGGCGCCGATGACCGCTCTCGGAACCGCGGCGCTCGTTCTGGCGGGGCTCGCGCTGTTCGTGCTCGGCGCCGCCCTCGGGCACGGGGCGGCGCGCCGGCAGCAGGAGCACACGGCCCACCACGAGGGGGCGCGCGCCCTGGCCCATGGCCTGCACACCGCCGCGCTCGCCGCGGCACCCCTGCGCGCCGGGCTCACCCCGGACACCGCCCGCAAGACCGTCCGCAGGCTGCGCCCCCTGCTCGGCACCCCCGCCCTCGCCCTCACCGGCGACACCACCGTGCTCGCCTGGGACGGCGCGGGCGAACACCACCGCGCGGAGGTGACGGCACAGCTCGCCCACCCACCCCGCGCCCGGACCTTCCCGCTGTCCTGCGACGACACCGGCTGCCCCGTCCGCTGGGGCGCCCTGGTGCCGCTCCCCGCCGACGGCAGCGCCCCCGGAGCCCTCGTCGTGCTCGCCGCCGACGAGTCCACCGCGCTCGTCCGGGCCGGCGAGGAAGCGGCCCGCCGGCTCTCCCTGGAACTCGAGCTCGCCGGCCTCGACCAGGCCCGCACCCGCGCCCACGAGGCGGAGGTCCGGGCCCTGCGCGCCCAGATCTCCCCCCACTTCATCTACAACTCCCTCGCGAGCATCGCCTCCTTCGTCCGCACCGACCCCGAGCGCGCCCGCGAACTCCTCCGGGAATTCGCCGACTTCACCCGCTACTCCTTCCGCCGCGGTGGCGACTTCACCACCCTCGCCGAGGAGCTGCGCTCCATCGAGCAGTACCTGGAACTCGCCCGTGCCCGCTTCGGCCGCCGTCTGAAGGTCACCCTGCGCATCGCCCCCGAGGTGCTGCCCGTGACGCTGCCGTTCCTGTGCCTGCAGCCCCTCGTCGAGAACGCCCTCAAGCACGGCCTGGAGGGGTCCGTGGAGCGCATCAGCGTCACGATCATCGCGGAGGACGAGGGCACCGAAGCCCTGGTCGTCATCGAGGACGACGGCATCGGCATGGAACCGGAACGCCTGCGCGCGATCCTGCGCGGCACGGCCGGCCCCGCCACCGGCATCGGCCTGAACAACGTCGACCGCCGGCTGCGCCAGGTCTACGGCGACGACCACGGCCTCGTCATCGAGACCGGCGTCGGAGCGGGCACGAAGATCACCCTCCGCGTCCCCAAGTTCCGCCCCGGCATCCGAGCCCGGCCCACAGGATTCACGGCCTAGGCGTATTGACCAGATCGGGGCCGCGCCGGCGGCGCCCGACCGGCAGGCCGGGCGCCGCCAACGCTCATGTCAGGCCCGCACGGCGGCCGTTCGGCCGAGATGCCGGGCGAAGAACCGGACCGCGCTGGCGGCCTCGAACCGAGGGAGCTCCTTGTGCTTGCCCGCGTTGGCGTGCAGGGTCTTCTCCTTCGAGGCGAAGGCGTCGAACAGCGCGAGCCCGGCCTCGCGCGGGATGTGCTCGTCGTCCCACTGCATGTCGTACTCGATCGGGATGGTGATCCGCTTCGCCTTCTCCGCCAGGACGTCGGGCCAGTGCTGGCCGAAGACCGCGGCCGTGATCCGGGGTTCGGCCGCCACCAGCGGCACGCCGATCGCGGTGCCCATGTTGATGCCGAAGTAGCCGACCGGCCCGCCGGCGCCGATTTCCGCAAGCTCCTGGAGGGCGTCCAGGGTCGCCTGCCACTCGGGCACGGCGAGCTCCGCGAGGTGGGCGTTGTAGCGGACGACGATCGGGCCTTCCGGCTCGCCCGCCGCCCTGGCCCGGTACAGCTCGGCGATCTCCTGCTCGTCGTGCGCCGTGCGCGGCCGGTCGCCGTGACCGGGCGCGTCGATGCAGGCGACGTGGAAGCCGCAGCCGGTCACCAGGAGTTCGGCGCGACCCGCCATCGCCGGATGCTTCTTGTGGTTGCCGCCGCCGTGGCCCAGCAGGACCAGGGGCGCACGGTCCGCGCCGGACGCGGGCGACCAGAGGACACCGGGGACCTGGCCCACGGTGAACTCGCGTTCGATCATGCCGTTGGAGGACGACTCGGCGGTGAACTTCAAAGATTCCATGGCGTGTTGCCTTTCGGGAGTGCCTGGTCTTCGAGGCGCTCCCGGCGACACCTACGTCGATCGCCCGACCGTGACGACGAGGGGGAGCACCCACACGAATACAGCGTTCATGGGTCTCACCTCCTCGGCCTGGTGCACGGTCGACTGCAACCTACCGGACGGGTCCTCAGCCCGCCCAACCCTTTTTCCCGCCCGTCTCCTGCCGTCCCACCTGGCGGGAGAGGAAGATCACTTGGGCGGGAGGCGGTCTTGGCCATGCGCGCGTCACGCGGTACGGTCGGTCCGATATCGACGACGGCGAAACGGAAGCCGGTGGGAATCCGGCACGGTCGCGCCACTGTATGCGGGCCCCAAGGGGCTCGTGAGTCAGACCCGTGGCCGTCGTCCTGTGCACCACCGAGATGGGACGCGAACTCCCAGAGGAGGTCCTGCCATGGCGCAGACCGTCGCCCAGCCGACAGCCACCACCCCCGCCGTTCCCGCCAAGCTGCCGCTGAAGGCGATTGCTCCCTGGGCGGTCTTCTTCGGCGTCCTCATGCTGGTCCTGCTCTACTTCGTCGGCGCCGAGCAGGGCGCCACCTCCGTGCTCAACGGCACGGGCGTCCACGAGTGGGTGCACGACGCCCGCCACCTGCTGGGCTTCCCCTGCCACTGACGCGAGGGTCGTCGCACGCCCATGAACTCCGCAACCGTACGGAACCTTCTCGTCCGGGGCATGCTCGCCGGCCTCGCGGCCGGAGTGCTCGCCCTGGTCGTGGCCTACGTTCTCGGTGAGCCGAACGTCGACAAGGCGATCAGCTTCGAGGAAGCCCACTCCCACGAGCACGAGATGGAGGTCGTCTCGCGCTCGCTGCAGTCGACCGCCGGCCTCGCCACCGGTGTCCTCGTCTACGGGGTCGCCTTCGGCGGCATCGGCGCGCTCGCCTTCAGCTTCGCCCTCGGCCGCGTGGGCCGCTTCGGCCCGCGCGCCACGGCACTGCTGCTGTCGGGCTGCGCGCTGCTCGCCGTGTACGTCGTGCCGTTCCTGAAGTACCCGGCCAACCCGCCGTCGGTCGGCAGCCCCGACACCATCGGCAAGCGGACCACCCTGTACTTCCTGATGATGCTGCTCGGCGTCCTGCTGGCGGTCGCCGCCACCATCCTGGGCAAGCGGCTCACCCCGCGCCTGGGCACCTGGTGGGCCACGGTGGCCGCGGTGGTCGCGTTCACCGTCGTGATCGGCCTGGCCTACCAGTTCCTGCCCGTCGTCAACGAGGTGCCCAAGGGCTTCCCGGCCACCCTGCTGTGGCGCTTCCGGCTCTCCGCCCTGGCAATCCAGACCACACTGTGGGCCGGATTCGGCCTCGTCTTCGGTGAGTTGGCCGAGCGGCTGCTGAACCCCAGGCCGACCACGGCCGCGGGCCGGCGAGCGGTCCCGGCCGCACACTGACTCGCCTCCATACGGCACAGGGCCCGACGGAACCCTCCGTCGGGCCCCATGCCGTTCTCCGTGCCTAATCGGCCTCCGGCGCGGCAAGCGGACGCCCCAGTCGCAGATTCCAGCGCCCGGCCCGGCCGCCGAGCGCGGTCACGGTCAGCGGCGGCACGTCGAGGCGCCAGAAGACCGCATCGGGCAGGCCCAGTGCGTCGACGACCGCCGCCCGCACCACCTCCGGTTCGGCCACCGCGACCGTACGACCCTGAAGCTCCTGCGCCTCGGCCAGCCAGCCCGCGACCCGCGCGCACAGGTCCCGCACGGACTCGCCCCCGTGCGGTGCGGACGCGGGGTCGGCGAGCCAGCGGCCCACCGCCTCCGGTTCGGCGGCCCCCACCTCGTCCAGGGTGCGCCCCCGCCAGCGACCCACGTCGAGGCCCGCCAACTCCCCTACCGGCACAGCGTCGAGGCCCAGTGCCGCGGCAGTCTCCCGGCAGCGGGTGCCGGGGGAGGTCAGGACACGGGCCGCGGAGGGCAGCGCGCCGGCCGCCGAACGGGCCCGTGCCGCGCCGCTCTCGTCGATCGAGCCGCCGTCGTCGAAGCGGGCCTGCCGCAGCGACGCGCTCATGGCGGGGGAGACGAGAAGCACTCGGCTGGTCATGTGATCCAGAAGTACCAGCATCCGCGTCGCTCACACAATCCGCGGGCTGGGGCAGGCCGGCGGTGACGGGCCTCCGGTTCCGCGACCGACGTGAACGTCCGGGTGCTCAGACGGCCAGACCGCTGATCCGGTACTGCATCACCCGGTAGTTCTGGTCGTCGTACCACTGGCTGACGTTGATGTTGAAGTCGCCGAACGTCGACCCGGGGACGATGAAGCCGCCGTACGGGCTGGCCACCGCGTTGCCGGACTCGTTGCCCGGGGTGGTAGGGACGATGATCGTCTGTTCCGGTGTGGTGAACAGGTTGCTGGTCGGGAGCGCGAAGACCTGGGCGCGGATGCCGAGGGGGTCCATGTTCAGCCAGGTCAGGGCGTATTTGCCGCCCATGGCGCGGAAGCAGATCTCGCCCCAGCGGCGGCGCGCCGTGATCGTCGTCGGATAGTTCCCCCAGGCCCAGGCGCCGTTCGCATAGCCCCACGGCTCGTAGGCCGCCGGGTCGCCCAGCCGGTCCTGGCGCACGCGGTGCAGCAGCAGGCCGGAGTCGACGTCACCGGGTTCCTCCGAGGATGCCCCGGCCTTCAGGCCGGGGAGGAATCGGACTCCTGCGGAGCAGGGCAGGGATAGCCGGATCGCCGTCAGGGCGATCCGGCGCCCCGCCCCGCACGGCGGTGACGTCGCCCACAATGATCAAGAACTCTCAACTGTCAGTCCTCCCGTGTAGGTTCGGATGCATGACGACAGAGGCAGCCACGAAGGAGACCGGGCATGCCCGGTACACCTTCCGTGTGCGCCTGTCGGCTACCGCGCGGCGCGCACTCGAAGCGGAGTGGGCGCGCTGCCGGTGGATCTGGAATGAGTGCGTCGCGAAGTCCCAGCAGGTTCACGCGCAGAGCCGGGCGACGGGCGAGAAGGTGACCTGTGGTCCGGGGCAGTTGGACAAGATGCTGACCCAGGCACGCGGGGCGACGCCATGGCTGGCTGAGGGCGCGTCGGTGCCGCAGCAGCAGGTGATACGCGACTTCGCCAGGTCCCGTGCCAAAGCGCTGAAGGACATCAAGGATCGGTTGCCGATGCACCGGCGGGCCGGGATGCCCAGGTGGAAGAAGAAGCGGGAGGCGCGGCCCAGCCTCAACTACACCAAGCGCGGTTTCCGCCTCAAGGACGGCCGCCTGCACCTTGCAGGCCAGATCGTGGTGACGGTGGTGTGGTCGCGGGACCTGCCGGCCGACCCGTCGAGTGTGCGCGTGTACCAGGACACGCTCGGACACTGGTACGTGTCCTTCGTCGTTCCCGCCCAGAGCGAACCGCTCGCCGCCACGGGGCGCGTCCTCGGGGTGGACTGGGGTGTGAAGGAGACCGCCACCACCACCGACGACGCCTACGATCTCCCGCATGCCGAGCACGGCAAGCGGGCCGCGCAGCGGCTCGCGAGGTACCAGCGGATGATGGCCCGGCGCCGACCTCCCAAGGGACGGCCCGCATCCGCCGGCTACCGGCAGGCGCAAGCCCAGGCGGCGAAGCTGCACAAGAAGATCGCGCGGCAGCGGGAGGACACCGCCCGCAAGTGGGCCAAGCGGGTGATGCGCGGCCACGACGGGGTTGCGGTGGAGGACTTCAGGCCGAGGTTCCTGGCGAAGACCACCATGGCCCGCAAGGCGGCCGATGCCGCCATCGCCGCGACGAAGCGTGCCCTGGTCGAGATGGGCCGCAAGCACGGGCGGGAGGTCCGTCTCGTGCACCCGGCGCACACCACGATGGACTGTGCCAAGTGCGGAGCGAGAACCAAGCACGCACTGCCTCTGTCGATGAGAACGTATGCCTGCACCGTGTGTGGAGCCGTGTCCCCCAGGGACAAGAACTCCGCCCGCGTGATGCTGGTCCGGGCAGGTTGGAACCCGGACGGTGTCGAGGGCGTAAGACCACCGGGGCCGCCGGCTCCGGTGGCGGCCTGAGCCGTAAATCCCCGCTCAGCCCCGGAGGGTGACCAATCCACTCCCTTCAGGGAGGGGAGCCTTCAAGGTTGAACACGGTCGACAGCACATAGCAGTAGCCGTCGTCCGCGACCGCGTACGTCTTCTGCTGGAACTGCCCGCCGTACTGGTCGCCCGGCCACAGGCACAGGTACTCCCAGGTCTCGCCGTTGTCCGTCGAGCGCCAGAAGTCCGAGTGGTCGGTCTGGTAGAGGACGCCCCGCATCAGGTGCATGTACATCGTGTCGCCGACGGTGAAGACGTCCGACGGGATGGCGGTCGTGTTGTTCTGGTGGCCCTCCGGGACCAGGCCCACGGCGTGCGCGCCGCCCACGCTGTCGTCGATGACCAGGTAGTCCGGGTCGGGTCGGCGGGCGCGCAGACCGACCGGGGCCCGCCAGTCCGGGCCGCCCACACCGGCGCCGTCGAAGGTGTCGCCGCAGACGAACAGCATGGTGCCGTCGGGGCAGGTGACGGGGATGCCGAGATCCGTCCACGGAGCGGAGAACCGGCCCGTCTCGTCCGGACCCGTGAGATTTCTGATCTTCGTGCCGGTGATGGTGGTGGCCTGGGCGGTGGCGGCGGCCGCCGGTGGCGCGCCCGCGGCAGGCACGGCCGCCGCCGTCGCCAGGCCCAGGCCGGCGGCGAGCAGCGTACGGCGGCTCTGGCCGTTCGCCGCTGGAGTGGGGGTGGGGCTAGGTGAGCCGGCCATGCTGAACTCCTCGGAATCGTGGGGCGTCCCGGTTCGCTTGCTCGGTCGTTCACGTGCCGGTTCGCGGTGCCCCGCCCGTACGGGGGGACGCCGGGCGGAACACCGCGAAGCTTTCGGGCGGGCGCACCGTCGCGCACACGGTCACCCGCCGACTCGGTTACAGCGTCACGTCCCCGCACAGGTGGACCTCGACGCCCAGCTCGGCGAAGAGGGCGGCCTTGGCGCGCAGCGCCTTGTCGGCCGTCTCCGCGTCGGGGGCGTAGGCCACGTTCAGGTGGTTGGCGCGGTGGCGGGCCATGAACTGGTCGCGGCTTACCCCGTGCAGCACCGCGTGCATGATCGGCCACTGCGGGGTGGTGGCCTCCAGCCGGCGCCGGGTCTCCTCCTCCGGCAGCTCGATCGCCGTGGCCCGGCCGAGGTCGACGTGCAGTCGGCCGTCCATCAGGAAGACCCGCGACCAGACGATCTCGCCGGGCTTGGAGACGCCGCTGAGCGTGCCGCCGCCGAGCGGGAAGTACATCGGGGGCTGCCGCATGCTGTACGACTTGTGGTAGCCGCCGTTGTGGGAGGCGGGCACCGAGCCGGAGATCTCGAAGACCCACACGAACCGGCCGTCGTACTCCTCGCCCCAGCGGATGTCGTGCAGCGTGGTGGCCGGGTCGAGGCCCATCGCCGTCCAGATGCGGTTGGTGACCAGCGAGTCGACGGCGACGCCCTCGTCCACTTCGTTGAAGTGCGGCAGCGGCGCGCCGGCGTACAGCTCGCGGGCACCGTCACGGCTGAACACCGGCGGGCGCTGGACGTTGTTGAGCAGACCCTCGGCGAGGTCGCTCGCCGGGACGGTGTCCTTCAGACCCTGCTGGTACTGGATGCCGACCGCGTCGAGCCCGAAGTCGTCGGCGATGCGCAGCGCGGCTATGTACATCTTGAACTGGCTGAGCAGCTGGGCGTCGGTGAGCTCGGTGGCCTCGTCGGTACCGGTGTGGAAGGTCATCCCGGCGTGGTCGAGCCAGGCGCGGACCGCCTGCGCCTCCTCGTCGGAGACCTTGTTCATCTCCGCGACCAGGGCGCTCTGCGACAGCCGCTCCTTGTAGATGCCGAGCGGGTTGAGGAACTCGTCGTCGATGATGGCGTTGTACATGCCCATGCAGCCCTCGTCGAAGACACCGATGATCGCCTTCTCGTCGCGCAGCTGCCGGGCCAGGGCCACGCCGAGTTCGGTCTCGGGGTCCTCGGACAGGGCCGGCATCGGCCGGACGTGGCCGACGTCGTGGGTGAGGGTGCCGGTCTCTAGCCAGGTGCGCAGGCCGTCGCGGGCCCAGTCGTCGGTGAAGTCGGCGCTCCACAGCACGGAGTACGCGCGCCCGGCCTTGGTGAGGCTGCCGGCGAGGTTCAACAGGCCCACCAGGCCGGGGAACTCACCGCTCCAGTTGGCGACGACCAGGATCGGTCCGCGGTGGTCGCGCAGCCCGGCCAGGACGTGGTGGCTGTACTGCCACACACCCTCCACGACGATCAGCGGCGCGTCCTTCGGCAGGGTCTTGAACACCTCGATGCCGGCGCGCTGGCTGTCGATGAAGCCGTGCCCCTTGGTCGCGTCGAAGGCGTGGCCACGGCTCACCTGCCAGCCGAGGTCGCTCAGCGCCGCGGCGAGGTCCTTCTCCAGCTTCTCCTGGGTCGGCCAGCAGGTGACGTTGGCGGCGGGGCGCAGGTCACCACTGGCCACGGTGTAGACGGTGTTCGGCTCGGCGGTGGCCGGCCGGTTCGGGACGGGCAGCGTGTACGAGGTCATGCGATCTCCGTTGGGGGTGTGCGTTTGACAGCCGCCTTCCGGCCGACCGGGTCGGCCGGAAGGCGGGCAAAGGCCGGGGGTCCAGGGGGCGAGCCCCCTGGCGGGGTTCAAAGGGCGGAGCGCCTTGCCGGACGCGGACGGGCTCAGCGCTCCTGGAGCGGCGCCAGGGCGTGCACGGTCGCCGACGTCTCCCGGTACAGCCGCCGGTAGAGGCCGTACAGCTCGTCGTAGCGGTGCCGGTGCTCCGCTCGGGGCGTCACCGTCCGGTGCACCGGGTTCCAGTCGTCGATGTCGGCGTCCCCGACGAGCTGGGCCGCGAGCAGGGCGCCGCCGTAGCCGGCGCCGATCGTGGTGGTGCGCAGCTCCTGCGGCCGGCCGGTGATGTCGGAGACGATCTGGGTCCACAGGTCGCCCTGGGTGCCGCCGCCGACGGCGACCACCCGGCGGATGTCGCCGCCCGCCTCCTCGATGGCCTCGATGTTGTGGCGCACCCCGAATCCGGTGGCCTCCAGCGCGGCCCGGTACAGGTCGCCGCGGGTGTGGGACAGGGTGAGTCCGGCGATCACACCGCGGGCGTCCGGGTCCATGATCGGAGTGCGCTCGCCGGAGAAGTACGGGAGCATCAGCAGCCCGCCCGCGCCGGGCCCCGACTCGGTGGCCAGTCGGGTCAGTTCGGCGTGGTCGCCGTCGGCGAACAGATCGCGCAGCCAGTTGGTGACCGCGCCGGAGGTGGCCATGCCGCCGGCCAGGTTGCGGGTGCCGGGCAGGGCGCCGACCGTGCCCCACAGCGACGGGCTGGTGAGCGGCTTGGGCACGGTGTGGATCAGAAACATGGTCGTGCCATACATGAGCATCAGGTCACCGGTGCGCTGTGCGCCGACGCTGAGGGCCTCGGCCCAGGCGTCGATGGTGCCGGTGGTGACGGGGATCCCGGCCGGCAGGCCGGTCGCCGCGGCGGCCTCGGCGGTGACCGTGCCGGCCGCCTCGCCGGACCAGTGCAGCGGGGGCAGTTCGATGCCGGGGGCCACGTCGGCCGCCCAGGGGCCGTACCACTCGCCGGCGAGCGTGTCGTACAGCGGAGTGCACTGGCTCGCCGAGTGGTGGTCCAGCACGTAGGTCCCGGTGAGCTTGCGGACCAGCCAGGAGCTGGGCATGTACAGGCGGCGGGCGCGGGCGTAGACCTCGGGCTCCTCCTCGGCGACCCAGGCGATCTTCGGCCCGGCGGCCTGGGTGGTGAGGGCGGAACCGCACCGGCGCATGATCTCCTCGGCGCCCAGCCGTTCCTCGACGCGGCCGATCTGGCCGACCGAGCGGGTGTCGACGCCGTAGAGGATCGCGGCGCGCACCGGGGTGTCGCGCTCGTCGGTGAGCAGGACGCACGGACCCATGCCGCTGACCCCGACCGCGAGCACGGTGGTGTCGCCCGGGCCGGTCAGCTCGGCGGCGATTTCGGTGAACTCGCGCCACCACACGGAGGCGTCCATCTCGAAGCGGCCGGGACCCGGTCTGGTGGGGGTGTGCTCCCGCACGGCCGAGCGGATCAGGGTGCCGTCGAGGCCGACGAGGACGCCCTTGCTGCTCGATGTGCCGATGTCCACACCGATGACTGCGTTGCGAGGCATGACGAGCACGCTCGCAGAAATCGATTTCAGCGTCAAGAGGCCGCGCAGAGCTGGGCCTTGCGGCTGGACGCAGCCGGGCAAGCCGTACAAGACGGGCATGGCGGGGCTGATGAGGTGCGCGGGGATCTCACCCCTTGACACCCCCTGATGTCGGCCCTACTTTTCGCTGAAATGGATTTCAAAGGGCTGCGCGGCCCGGCTCCGGGCCCGCCCCGTACCCCACCCCACCCATGAAGGCACAGAACACGATGACGACCTTTGGACTCGACGGCATCTCCCGCAGGACCCGTGCCGTGAGCCGTTCCATCAGCGCCGAGAACTTTGATGGTGCCAAGTCAGGCGGCGGCCGCGCCACCGAGGGCACCGGCGCGGTCGCGGCGAGCAGGCTGGGGCCGGGCTGGAAGATCTCCCCGAGCATCGACATCGCCGCCGGCGAGACCGCCGTGCTCGCCGACATCGAGGGGCCGGGCACCATCCGGCACCTGTGGTGCACCACCGACCCGCACACGGCCTGGCGGGGCACCCTCCTGCGGATGTACTGGGAGGGCGAGGAGACCCCCGCCGTCGAGGTCCCGCTCGGCGACTTCTTCTGCAACGGCTGGAACACCTTCAGCCAGGTCTCGTCCGTGCCCGTCGCCGCCAACCCCAACGGCGGTTTCAACGCGTACTGGCCCATGCCGTTCCGCCGCCGCGCGCGCATCACCCTGGAGAACCTGACCGCCGAGAAGGTCACCCTCTACTACCAGGTCGACTACGAACTCGACGAGGTCGGCGAGGACGCCTCCTACTTCCACGCCCAGTGGCGGCGCAGCCACCCGGTGCCGTACGGCGAGGTGCACACCCTGCTCGACGGGGTCACCGGCGCCGGCAGCTACGTCGGCACCTATCTCGCCTGGGGCGTCAACAGCCCCGGCTGGTGGGGCGAGGGCGAGTTCAAGTTCTACCTCGACGGCGACGACGAGTTCCCGACGATCTGCGGCACCGGCACCGAGGACTACTTCGGCGGCGCCTGGAACTTCGACGTCCCCGGGCAGGGCTACACCGCCTACACCACCCCCTACCTGGGCCTGAACCAGATCCTGCGCCCCGACGGGCTCTACCGCAGCCAGCAGCGCTTCGGGATGTACCGCTGGCACGTCCTCGACCCCGTCCGCTTCTCGCAGGACCTGCGCGTCACCGTGCAGAGCCTCGGCATCGGCCCCGGCCAGGGCAACGGTCTGCCGCACCGCTACCGGCACACCAGCGACGACATCGCCAGCACCTCGCTCTTCTACCTGGACGCCCCGAGCTCGGCCTCCCGTCCGGCCACGCCGGACCTGCTGACCCTCGAAGTCGACTGAGCCGCCTCCCCCACCGAAAACCCCGCACCCCCGTCCCACCGACAGCCCCCCACGCCCGTCCCACCTCGAGTTCTCCCACGCCCATCCCACTCCGACAGGAGCGCACGCATGCTCCAGCACGGCAACGAAGCCGGGCGCCCGGCCGCCACGTCACGCCGGCGATTCCTCACCGCGGCGGCGGGCGCCGGCGCGGCCCTCGCCTCCCCGGCCCTGCTCACCGGTTGCGGCACGGCACAGGCGAAGGGGGGCAACCTCCAGTTCTGGAACTTCTACGGCCCCCAGCGCTCGCCCGACCCCGCGATCAACGCCCAGTCCAAGTGGTTCGTGGACATGGTCGCCGCGTGGAACCGCACCCACAAGCAGCAGATCGACCTCGTCTACGTGCCGATACAGACGTACCTCAACGGCTTCAAGCTCCCGTCCGCCTTCGCCACCGGCGAGGGCCCGGACATCTTCCTGCTCTCGCCCGGCGACTTCCTGCGCTACTACAACGGCGGTGTCCTCGCGGACCTCACCCCGCACATGGACAAGGCCGCCATCGACGACTACGGTTCGGCACTCGACAGCCGCAAGGTCGACGGCAAGGTCTACGCCCTGCCGATGGAGATCGAGCCGCTGGCCATGTTCTACGCCCAGGACGTGTGGGAGAAGGCCGGCCTGTCCGAGGCCGACATCCCCACCACCTGGGACCAGATGCTCGACATCGGCGACAAGCTGCGCACGAAGACCCGGGCGGGTCTGGTCTTCGAGACCAACCCCGGCTACTACCAGAACTTCACCTGGTACCCGTGGATGTGGCAGGGCGGCGGCGACGTCCTGGACCACCGGGGCGAGGTCGTCTTCGACTCCAAGGCCACCCGCCAGGCCCTCGCGCTGTGGCAGGACGCCGTGAGCCACGGCATCGCCCCGCGCACCGTCCCCGCCGCCGGCGACGTGATCGGCGGCTTCAAGGGCGGCAACGTCGCCATGTGGCAGCAGGGCATCTGGAACGTCTCCAGCTTCAAGGCGTTCGCTCCCAAGTACCGCTACGGCATCTTCAAGCTGCCCGTCCCGGCGGGCGGCAAGTACGTCACCACGCTCGGCGGCTGGTCCTTCTGCGCCAACGCCCAGGGCCGCAACCCCGAGGCGGCGGCCGAGTTCTGCGTCTGGGCGCTCGGGTCCATGAAGGACGACTCGATCAACCGGATGGTCGACTGGTGCGTGGGCGCCAAGTCCGACGTGGCGCCGCGCGCCAGCGCCCTGGAGCGGGGCGCCGCCAAGGGCGGCTACGACTCCGAGATCATGAAGAAGTTCAAGGACGAGATCTTCCCCGGCGGGCGCGCCGAGCCGCGCTACCCCCCGGTCGTCTACAAGGCGATCTCCGACGCCATCCAGGGCACCATGCTCGCCGGCCGCGGTGTGGCCGGCGAGGCGGCCAGAGCCGCCCAGTCCATCGCTGCGTACACCAAGAGCTACAAGGGGGCGAGCCTGATATGAGCAGCGTCGCCGCACAACAGCGCCGGCGGGCCGCGGCCCCGGCGCAGGCACCCGCCTCCGCGGACACGCCGAGACTCAGCCGCAAGCACCGCGAATGGCTGGCCGCGGGCCTCTTCCTCGCGCCCGACGTGCTGGGCCTCCTGGTCTTCGTCGCGATCCCGATGGTCCTCTCCATCGCCCTGAGCTTCTTCCAGGTCAGCGGCTTCGGCTCGTACAAGTGGATCGGGCTCGGCAACTACGAGCGGATGATGCACGACCCGCTGTTCTGGGACTCGATGAAGATCACCGGCGAATACGTCGTGATCCTCGTCCCCGTCCTGTTCTGCGTGAGCCTCGGCCTCGGCCTGCTGGTGAAGCAGAAGCTGCCCGGCGTCGGCGTCTACCGCACCGCGCTCTTCCTGCCGTACGTGATCAGCCTCGTGGTGGTCGGCGTGCTGTGGAAGTTCCTGCTCGACGAGCAGACCGGCGCGGTCAACCGGGCCATGCGGGCGGCCGGCTTCGACGGCGAGTCCTGGCTCGGCAGCCCCTCCTTGGCCCTCGGCTGCGTCATCGCGGTCATGGTCTGGGTGATGATGGGCTACTACATGATCATCTTCCTGGCGGGGCTCCAGGAGATCCCCAAGGAGTTCTACGAGGCCGCGAAGCTGGACGGCGCCGGACCGTGGACCACCTTCCGCACCATCACCTGGCCGCTGCTGCGCCCCACCAGCTTCTTCGTCCTGCTGATGTCGACGGTCGCCGCCATCACCGGTGGCCTCGACCTGATCTTCGTCCTGACCAACGGCGGCCCCGCCAACGGCACGTCCCTGGCGATCTTCTACATCTACCAGCAGGCCTTCGGATTCGGCGAGTTCGGCTATGCGTCGGCCATGGGCTCGTTCCTGGTACTGATCATGGTCGTGATCTCCGCCGTGATCTTCAAGCTCACGAGAGGCGGGAGGTTCGACGATGGCGAGTGACGCCCTGACGACCCGGGCCGGCCGGGAGGGCGGACGCCGGCCGCGCTCCTCACGCGCCGGACTGACGGCCCTGGCCGTGGTCCTGTCGCTGATCAGCATCTTCCCGGTGCTGTGGATGGTCACGTCGTCCTTCAAGTCCCGGGCCACCGTCACCGACGGCAACCTGATCCCGAAGGACTTCACCTTCGACAACTTCGTCTACGTCTTCACCGAGGTCCCCTTCGGCCGCTACCTCTGGAACAGCTTCTTCATCTCCGCGGTGATCACCGTCGTTGCGCTGTTCTTCCACTCCACGGCCGCCTACGCGCTCGCCCGGCTGCGCTTCCCGGGCCGCGAGAAGCTCTTCGGCGCGATCTTCGCCACCCTGCTGGTCACGGCCCCTGTCGTGCTGATCCCGCTGTTCCTGGTCGCCCGTGAGCTGGGCCTGCTCAACAGCTACGCCGGCCTGATCATCCCGGCCATCTTCAACGCCTTCGGCATCTTCCTGCTGCGCCAGTTCTACCTGGGGCTGCCCAAGGAGCTGGAGGAGGCGGCGATCGTCGACGGCTGCGGCCACTGGCGGGTGTACTGGAACATCGTCCTGCCGATGTCCCGGCCCATCCTCTCGGCCCTGGCGATCTTCTTCTTCCTCGCCAACTGGAACGCCTTCGTCTGGCCGCTGGTCGCCACCAACGACCAGTCCCTGACGGTGGTCCAGCTCGGCATCGCCTCGTTCCAGACGCAGTACGGCTCCAACTGGAACTACATCCTGGCGGCGGCCACGGTCGCGGCACTGCCCATGCTGGTGCTGTTCTTCGTCTTCCAGCGGCAGATCGTGGAGTCGATCAAGACGTCCGGACTGAAGTAGCTCCGGACCCTGCCGTGGGCCCGGGCGTGCGGCGGCGCAGGGCCCACGAACAAGGGCGCGGTACCGGTCACCCGACCGGTACCGCGCCCTTCGCGCGTCCGGCCGGCTCACGGCCCGGCGGTGCTCTCCCGCACCTGGAGCTTGGTGCGCAGCACCACGGTCTGCAGCGGCGACGGCTTGCCCTCGATGCGCTGCAGCAGCAGATCGGCGGCGGTACGGCCCAGCTCGTACGACGGCAGCTCGACGGCGGTCAAAGAGGGCCGCAGCAGCGACGCCCACGGCACGTCGCCGAAGGACAGCACCCCGAGGGCCGGGGGAGTGCGCCCGACCTCGCGCAGCGCGTCCAGGACACCGATCGTCATGAGGTTGTTGGCGACGAAGACGGCGTCCGGCGGCTCGGGCAGCGCCAGCAGCTCGCGCATCGCGGCCCGGCCGCCCTCGACCCGGAAGTCGGCGTGCCGCACGTAGGCGTCCCCGGCCTGGGCGGCGTCGCCCGCGGAGTACAGCGCCATGCGGTACCCGGCGAGGCGCTCCTCGGACGTGGAGGCGCCCCGGGGGCCGGTGATGCAGGCGATCCGGCGGTAACCGGCCTGCAGCAGATGACGGGTGGCCACCTCGCCGCCGTGCTGGTTGTCCACCTGTACGGCGTCCACCTCGGCCGCGTGCGGCCGCCGGTCCACGGCCACCACGGGCACGCCCCGGGCGTTCAGCGGCGCGAGGTCCGTCTCGTCCTGCGAGGCCGCGGCCACGATCACACCGGCCATCTGCTCGCCGAGCGCGACCTCCAGGTAGCGGCGTTCCTTGTCGGTGTCCTCGTCGGAGTTGCACAGGACGACCGAGAAGCTGGTGCGCTGTGCGGCGTCCTCGACCCCGCGGGCGAGCGAGGTGAAGAAGGGGTTCTCGATGTCCGGGATGATCAGGGCGATCACGCTGGACTGCTGCTTTCGCAGCGACCGGGCCAACCGGTTCGGCGCGAAGCCGAGGGCCGCGGCGGCCTGCTGGACGGACCGGGCGCGTTCCGGCGTGACCTTGCCGCCGTTGAAGACACGCGAGACCGTCGCCGGGGACACCCCGGCGGCCCGCGCCACGTCATGGATCGTCACCAACTGAGTGCGCATCCTTTCACCCGTGTGTGATAACACCCTACCCCGCGTCTGAAAAGGATTTCATCCCCGAATTGAGCCCAGGACGGGGCAGATGGGACGGGCGGCGCGGGGCGGACATGCGGGGCCCGTGGCCGAGTGGTGCAATGACGGCAGGGCGTCCCCGAGTTCGACGCACGCCGGAGCACGCTTGCCGCCCGGCCCGGGCGGAGAGCCGGCACGGCGGCGGGCAGGGCGGCCGTGCCGGCGGAACCGCTGCCGCCCGTCCGTGCCGAGCCCCGGAGGAGTTCCCGATGACCCCGCACCAGCGGCCCGCTCCCACGCACTCCCCGCCGCCGCGGACCCTGTCCGAAGCGGACTTCCGCGACCTGTACCACCGGCTGAGGGAGCAGGCCCTCGACGGCGGGGACCGGCGGCGTGGCGCACTGGACCGGATGACCCCGGAGCGGGTGGTGGCGGCCGCCGCCGAGGTCCGGTCGGGGCGCACCGTGTCGCTGGCCGCGCCCGTCGAGACCCGGTCCGGCCCGGACAGCCCGGAGCCCGCGTCCCATCGGATGACGGCACCGACGCGCCGGGAGGCCTACGGGCACGGCCTCGACTTCGCGCGTGACCGCTTCGCCATGAACGTGCACGGCGACGTCGACAGCCACCTCGACGCCCTGTGCCACGTGATCTTCGACGGCGAGCTGTACGGCGGCATCCCGGCGAGCACCGTGACACCGGACGGCGCCGGGGCGCTCACCCTCGATCTGGTGCGCGACGGCATCGTGGGACGCGGAGTCCTCCTCGACATCCCGCGCCTGCGCGGTGTCCAGTGGCTCGAGCCCGGCGATCAGGTGACCGCCGAGGACCTCGTCGCGGCCGAGACCGCCCAGCGGACCACCGTCGGACCGGGTGATCTGCTGTTCGTGCGCGTGGGGCACCGCCTGCGGCGGCGGACCCTCGGGGCCTGGGACGTGACGCGGGCCAGGGCGGGTCTGCATCCGACGGCGATGCGCTTCCCGGCCGAGCGGCGCGTGTCCGTCCTGGGGTCGGACGGCAACAGCGACGCCGCGCCGAGCGCGGTCGCCGAGGTCGCGTTCCCCGTGCATGTGCTGGCCGTCAACGCTATGGGGCTGCACCTGCTGGACTACCTGGACTTCGAGGACCTGGCGGAGGTGTGCGAACAGCAGGGGCGCTGGCACTTCCTGTGCGTGGTCGCCCCGCTGCGGCTCCCGGCGGCGACCGGATCCCCGGTGAACCCGATCGCCGTCCTGTGACCGCACCGGTGCGCGGCTCGATTCCAGGTGCCGCACCACCGCCGGGCGCGTAGGTTCGAAGAGGGATACCCGCAACGGCCGCAGACCACGCGAGCAAGGACGGTGGTTGACGTGGACGCCCTGCCCTCGTACGACGTCATCGTGATCGGTACCGGCGCCGGCGGCGGCACGCTGGCCCACCGTCTCGCCCCGTCCGCCAAGCGCGTCCTCGTCCTCGAACGCGGTGACTACCTGCCGCGCGAACGCGACAACTGGGACTCGACGGCCGTGTTCGTCAAGGCCAAGTACCGCGCCCCGGAGTTCTGGCTGGACCGGCACGGCAACGAGTTCCCGCCCGAGGCGAACTACTACGTCGGCGGCAACACCAAGTTCTACGGGGCGGCACTGTTCCGGCTGCGTCCCGAGGACTTCGGCGAACTCCGCCATCACGACGGCATCTCGCCCGCCTGGCCCATCGGTTACGACGACCTGGAGCCGTACTACACCCAGGCGGAGCACCTCTACCTGGTGCACGGCCGGCACGGCGAGGACCCCTGGGAAGGGCCGTGCAGCGCTCAGTACGCCTATCCGCCGGTCGAACACGAGCCGCGCATCGAGCAGTTGAGCCACGACCTGGAGAAGCGCGGACTGCACCCCTTCCACCTGCCGATCGGCGTCAACCTGACGCAGGACGCGGTCGGCCGCGCCACCCACACCAGTACCTGCATCCGCTGCAACCGGGTGGACGGCTTCCCCTGTCTGGTCCGCGCCAAGTCCGACGCCCAGGTGATCTGTGTGGAGCCGGCGCTGGAGCACCCCAACGTGGAGATGATCACCAACGCCCGGGTGACACGGCTGGAGACCGACCCCTCCGGGCGCAGCGTCACCAGCGTCGTCGTCCAGCTCCCGGACGAGCAGGAGGCCCGGTTCTCGGCCGACGTCGTGGTCGTGGCCTGCGGGGCCGTCAACTCCGCCGCCCTGCTGCTCGCTTCGGCGAGCGACCGGCATCCGAACGGGCTGGCGAACAGCTCGGACGTCGTCGGCCGCCACTACATGCGCCACAACAACCTGGCGCTGATGGCCGTGTCGAAGGAGCCCAACGACACCCAGTTCCAGAAGACCCTCGCCCTGCACGACTGGTACCTGGGCGCGGACGACTGGGACTACCCCCTCGGCGGGATCCAGATGCTCGGCAAGTCGGACGCCGAGCAGATCCACGGCGAGGCGCCGCGCTGGGCCGGAGCGGTGGCGCCGGACATGCCGTTCGAGGTCCTGGCCCATCACGCCGTCGACTTCTGGCTGTGCGGAGAGGACCTGCCGCAGCCGGACAACCGGGTCACCCTGGAAGACGACGGCCGGATCAGGCTCACCCTCGACGAGGGCAACAACATCGCCGGGGTCCAGCGCCTGCGGCACGAACTACAGCACATGCTCGGCCATCTGGGCATGCACGAGCACCGTCTGCTGTCCCGCAGCATCTATCTACACAAGGGCATGCCGATCGGCGCCACCGCACACCAGGCCGGCACGGTGCGCTTCGGCACCGACCCGGCGTCCTCGGCCCTGGACGTCCACTGCAAGGCCCACGACCTGGACAACCTCTACGTCGTCGACACGAGCTTCTTCCCGAGCATCGGCGCGGTCAATCCGTCCCTGACGGCCATGGCCAACGCCCTTCGCGTGGGCGACCACCTGCTGGAGCGGCTCGGCTGACCCTCCGCCTGCCCCGGCTCCGACCGGGCGAAGAACTCAGCCGGGCAGCGCAACGCGGTCCCCTCCGGGATGCCGCCCCCTCCCGGCGGTGCTTGGCTGATGCCCGGACCTCCGGGCGACGGGCCCGGCTGGATGCGGGCACGCAGTGGAGGAGCAGGACATCGTGAGTTCCACCGAGGGCGCGCCCCAGGGCGTCATCCCCACCCAGCTGCTGCGGGGCCAGAAGGCACTCGTGACCGGCGCGAACTCCGGCATCGGCAAGGCCACGGCCATCGCCCTGGGCCGGGCGGGCGCCGATGTCGGGGTGAACTACGTGGCCGGCCGTGAGGACGCCGAGAAGGTGGTCGAGGAGATCACCGCATTCGGGGTGCGGGCGGCCGCCTACGAGGCGGACGTCTCCGACGAGCAGCAGGTCGTCGCCATGGTGGACCGGATGGTCAAGGAGTTCGGCACGATCGACATCCTGGTCGCCAACGCGGGACTGCAGCGGGACGCGTCGGTCACGGACATGACCCTCGCCCAGTGGCAGAAGGTCCTGGACGTCAATCTCACCGGGCAGTTCCTGTGCGCGCGTGAGGTGACCAAGGAGTTCCTGCGCCGCGGGACCGTCCCGGAGGTGTCCTGCGCGGCCGGGAAGATCATCTGCATGAGCTCGGTGCACCAGATCATCCCGTGGAGCGGTCACGTCAACTACGCCGCGTCCAAGGGCGGCGTGCAGATGATGATGGAGACCCTGGCCCAGGAACTCGCTCCGAAGCGGATCCGGGTGAACGCGGTCGCCCCCGGAGCCGTCAAGACCCCCATCAACCGCAGCGCCTGGGAGACGCCGGAGGCACAGCAGGACCTCATGCGGCTGATCCCGTACAAGCGGATCGGCGATCCCCAGGACATCGCCCACGCCGTCGTCGCCCTCGCGTCCGACCTGATGGACTACGTCGTGGGCACCACCCTGTACGTCGACGGCGGGATGACTCTCTTCCCCGGCTTCGCCACCGGCGGCTGACCCCCACCCACCCGCGTCGGCCTCTGGAGACACCTCACATGCACACGCTCCTGCTGCCCGCGGACGTGCCGCCGCAGACGCTGCCGGCCCGATCGATGATGGCCTTCACCCTGGCCTCGCGCATCATTCTGATGCCCCTGGGCGTGGCCCTGCCGCTGATCACGCTCATCATGCACGACTACGGTCTGCGCCGTGGCGACGCCACCGCCCTTGCTGCTGGCCCGCCGGTGGTCGGCCGTCATGGCGGTCCAGTTCGCGATCGGCGTCGTCACCGGTACCGTGCCGTCCTTCGAGTTCGGGCTGCTGTGGCCGGGCATGATGGGCCGGTGGGGCGATGTCTTCGGCATCGGGTTCGGCGTCGAGGCCTGGGCGTTCTTCCTGGAGGCCGTCCTCATCGCCATCTACCTCTACGGCTGGCGGCGGCTTGCCTCCCGGGCCCACTTCCTGCTCGGTCTTCCACTGCCGCTCGTGGCCCTGCTCGGCGCCTTCGGCATCCTGGCGGCCAACTCGTGGATGAACACCTCGAGGGGCTTCACCCTCGACGCCGCCGGCAACCCGGTCGACGTGAAGATCTGGAAGGCGGTCTTCACCGGGTTCCTCCGAGGATGCCCCGGCCTTCAGACCGGGGAGGAATCGGACTCCTGCGGAGCAGGGCAGGGACAGCCGGATCGCCGTCAGGGCGATCCGGCGTCCACCCCGCACGGCGGTGATGCCGCCCACCATGATCAAGAACTCCCAACTGTCAGCCCCCTCAAGTAGATTCGGATGCATGACGACAGAGGCGACCACGAAGGAGACCGGGCATGCCCGGTACACCTTCCGTGTGCGCCTGTCGGCTACCGCGCGGCGCGCACTCGAAGCGGAGTGGGATCGCTGCCGGTGGATCTGGAATGAGTGCGTCGGGAAGTCCCGGCAGGTGCACGCGCAGGGCCGGGCGACGGGTGAGAAGGTGACCTGTGGTCCGGGGCAGTTGGACAAGATGCTGACCGAGGCGCGCGGGGTGACGCCCTGGCTGGCTGAGGGCGCGAGCGTGCCGCAGCAGCAGGTGATACGCGACTTCGCCACGTCCCGTGCCAAAGCGCTGAAGGACATCAAGGACCGGCTTCCGATGCACCGCCGGGCCGGGATGCCCAGGTGGAAGAAGAAGCGGGAGGCGCGGCCCAGCCTCAACTACACCAAGCGCGGTTTCCGCCTCGATGACGGCCGCCTGCACCTCGCGGGCCAGATCGTGCTGACGGTGGTGTGGTCGCGGGAGCTGCCCGCGGACCCGTCCAGTGTGCGCGTGTACCAGGACAGCCTTGGCCACTGGTATGCGTCCTTCGTCGTTCCCGCGCAGAGCGAACCGCTCGCTCCCACGGGGCGCGTGCTCGGGGTGGACTGGGGTGTGACGGAGACCGCCACCACCACGGACGACGCCTACGACCTGGCGCATGCCGAGCACGGCAGGCGGGCCGCGCAGCGGCTGGCGAGGTATCAGCGGATGATGGCCCGGCGCCGGCCTTCGAAGGGACAGCCCGCATCCGCCGGCTACCGCAAGGCGCAGGCACAGGCGGCGAAGCTGCACAAGAAGATCGCGAGGCGGCGGGAGGACACCGCCCGCAAGTGGGCCAAGCGGGTGATGCGCGGCCACGACGGGGTCGCGGTGGAGGACTTTCGGCCGAGGTTCCTGGCGAAGACCACCATGGCCCGCAAGGCGGCCGATGCCGCCATCGCCGCGACGAAGCGTGCCCTGTGCGAGATGGGCCGCAAGCACGCACGGGACGTCCGTCTCGTGCACCCGGCGCACACCACGATGGACTGTGCCACGTGCGGAGCGAGAACCAAGCACGCACTACCTCTCTCGATGAGAACGTATACCTGCACCGCGTGCGCGGCCGTGTCCCCCAGGGACAAGAACTCCGCCCGCGTGATGCTGGTCCGGGCAGGTTGGAACCCGGACGGTGCCGAGGGCGTAAGACCACCCGAGCCGCCGGCTCCGGCGGCGGCCTGAGCCGTAAATCCCCGCACAGCCCTGGAGGGCGACGCATCCCCTCCCTCCAGGGAGGGGAGCCTTCAAGGGCATGAAGTCGAGCACCCTCCCTCACCTCAGCCTCACCGGCGCCCGCCTCGGTCATGAACCGGGTCACCAGGATCGCCGTGTCGGGCAGGTACAACTGCCTGGTCGCATGGGTGAGATGCGCCGGCCGGACCGTGCAGTGCCCGCCCTTGTCCTTGTCCAGCAGCGCCCCGAAGACACTCGGCGAGTCGAAGCGCGGAGAGCAGAACCAGTCGACCACGCCCTCGGTGGTCACCAGCGCCGCGGTCTGCAGATCTCCGATCAGACCGTGGTTCTCGATCAGCGGGTAGTCGTCCATCGGGGCGCCCCTTTCGGTGTGCGATTCACCCGGATGGGCCCCCTGGATCAGCGTAAGTCGCGGGTCCTGGTGCGGCCACGGCGCCGCCACCGGCCCCCGGACACAGCCGGGAACCGAACGCTCGGCGACGGCACGCCCGCAACCGCCGGGCGGCGGGGCCTCACCGTGCGACTCCGTCCCGTCTGGCGGATAGTGAGGAAAGGACGAGATCCCCGGCAGCTCCCCGCACCTCAGGAGGCGCTCGATGCCCCCTTCACGGTTGTTGGCCGCGCTCACCGGCATCACGTTGCTCGGTGTCGCGCTCACCGCCTGCCAGGACCAGGCGTCCGGTCAGATCGTGGCGCGCAACGGTTTCAGGATCGTGCAGACCCTCTCCAACCCGCCGATCCACCGGTGCCACCGCTTCCCCGAGGGCGTGACCCACGTCAACAATCAGACACAGAGCAGCCTGCTCCTGTACACGACACCGGACTGCACCGTGCCGCCCGGTGGACAGAGCAGCTACCTGGACATCGGGGCGTCGGACCGGGTTGTCAGGGCCACCGGCCTGTGGCACAGCTTCTCCTTCGCGCCCGGATGACACCGCGGGCTCGGCGCCGCCTCAACCAGCGGCCGGATCGGCTCTGGTGACGCGCGCTCAGGTGCCGGTCGCGTCACCACGATGTGGACGTGACCCGCCGCCCCTCGGCCGTCGGCCGACCGGATGCCATGAAGGGCGCGGCGCGGGGCGTCGCAGCCGGCCACGGCCGGGTCGGCGGGAGGTGCGTATGTCCGGGCAGACACCGACCGCGCCGAGGCTGCTCTCGTGGTGGCGTGAGCGCGATCCGGATCTGGCGGCGACGCGGCGGGCCGGGCGGACCGCGATCGTCATGCCGGCCCTGTTCGCGCTGTGCGGTCAGGTCCTGCACTCCCCGGCGATGGCGAGTTTCGCCGCGTTCGGGTCCTTCTCGATGCTGCTGCTGGTCGACTTCAGCGGCCCGATGGCGGAGCGGCTGCGCGCGCAGACGTGGCTCGGGGTGGCCTGGGCGGTGCTGATCTGCGTGGGGACACTCGTGGCGCGCGTGACCTGGCTCGCCGTCGTCACGACGCTGCTGGTCGGCTTCGTCGTCCTCTTCTCCGGCGTCGTCAGCTCACTCCTGGCGGGCAGTACGACCGCGCTCCTGCTGGCGTTCGTTCTGCCGGTCACGTCACAGGTGCCGCTGTCCCAGCTGCCCGACCGCCTCGCGGGTGCCGGGCTGGCGGCCGCGGCGGCGTTGCCCGCGGTCCGGCTGCTGTGGCCGCGGCCCGTCGCCGATCCGCTCTGCGCGCCCGCGGCCCAGGTCTGCCGTGCCGCCGCCGCCCACCTGCGCACGGACGCCTCCGGCCTGGGGGGCCTGGGACCGGTGGCCGACGCCGCGCAGCGCCGGGCGGCAGCCGAGCTGATCGCCGACGCCGGCGCGGAACTGCGGCGCGCCTTCGACACCACCCCGTACCGCCCCACCGGTCTGTCCACGACCTCGCGCGCCGTGGTCCGCCTGGTCGACGAGCTGACCTGGCTGAGCACCATCCTGGCGGACCGACCCGCCTACACCGACGGGCCCCCGGCCTGCGACCCGGCCGCGCGCACGGTGCGCCTCGTCGCCGCCGACGTCCTCGATCACGCCGCCGGCCTCCTGACGGAGATGCGCGGCGACACAGGCCCGCTGCGGACCTCCATGGAGGTGCTGCGGCAGACCATGAAAGGGATGGAGAAGACCTCCACGGTGCGCCTGCCCGCCGACCACCCGGTCGGTGACAGCCCGGCGGAGGTCTACGCGTTCATCGCCACACTCGACCTGTCCTTCCGGGCCCAGGAGCTCGGCTACGCCGTCCTGCAGATCGCCGGCAACGTCGAACTGGCCGCCACCGCATGGCAACGTCCCTGGCACGAACGGCTCCTCGGCCGTGAACCGGGCGCGCTGACCGCACCGCTGGCCCTGGCCCGCGAACGGGCCACAGCGCACCTCGGACTCCGCTCGGTCTGGCTGCACAACAGCCTGCGCGGCGCCGTCGGGCTCGCCATCGCGGTGCTCCTCGCCGAGCTCACCGGGATACAGCATTCCTTCTGGGTCCTGCTCGGCACCCTGTCCGTGCTGCGCTCCAATGCGCTCAACACCGGCCAGAACGCCCTGCGGGCGGTGCTCGGCACCGTGGTGGGCTCGTTCATCGGCGCCGGGCTGCTCCAACTGATCGGCCAGCACGGCACCGCCCTCTGGTTCCTGCTGCCGCCCGCCGTCCTGGTGGCCGGCATCGCCCCCGCCGCGATCTCCTTCACCGCGGGACAGGCCGCCTTCACCGTCACGGTCGCCGTGTTGTTCAACATCGGCCAGAACCCCGACTGGCACATCGTCCTGCTCCGCGTCCAGGACATCGCCCTGGGCTGCGCCGTCAGCATCGCCGTCGCGTTGTTCTTCTGGCCCCGTGGTGCCGCGGCCGCCGTCCACAAGGCTCTCGCCGAGGCGTACACCGACAGCGCTCACTACCTCGTCGACGCCGTGCGCTACACCCTCGGCGCCTCCGGCCCAGCGGACCCCGCCGCGCCCGTCGGCGAACCGGTGCGGCAGAACCTCCAGGCGGCGGCCTCCGCCCGCCGCCTCGACGACGCCTTCCGGACGTACCTGGCCGAACGCGGCGCCAAGCCCCTGCCCTTGGCCGACATGACCGCGCTCGTCACCGGAGTGGCGGCCCTGCGCCTGGCCGCCGACGCCGTCCTCTCCCTGTGGCGGGACAGCGGGCCGACGCCCGGCCACGCCGGGCAGACCGACGCCCACCGCGCCGTCGTCGGCGCCGCCTGCGCGGTCATGGACTGGTACTGCGGCTTCGCGGCGAGTCTCGGTCACAAGGCGCCCACCCCCGACCCGGTACCGCTCCGCCCCAAGTCCGCATCGCAGCTCGTGGAGTCCGTCCGCACCGACCTCGTCGACGGCCGCGGCCGGGCCACCGCCACCGCCGTCCGCGTCATCTGGACCCGTGACCACGTCGACGCCGCCCGCCGCCTCCAGCCGAGCCTCGCCGCGGCGGCGCGGGGAAACGTCGTCCGCTGATGCCGGTACGGCCCGCCCGGTGCGCGCATGCCTTTCCCCGGACGAGTCTGCGTCCGCCAGGAGAAGGCGCGACAATTGTCTATATGTCTTCTCCGTCACCGGAGGGATGTGGGCGTCGGTGGTCTGGTGGCCCGGGCGGGGACGGCGGCCGGGTGGCCGCAGACGCAAGCTCTCGCAGCGCATTCTCCTCGCCCTGCTGCTGATCCTCGCGGTGACGAGCACCATCGGTTTCGCACTGTTCGCCTCCACCCAGCGCGCCCGGCTGGACGCCCTGTACGAGCAGCGGGCGGTGGCGATCGCGCGGATCGCGGCCGGAGACCCGCAGATTCGCGGCGCGCTGGCCGCCGGAGCGCCGCCGACGCGCCACGGCGTCGTGCAAAGCACGGCCCAGCGCATCACCACCGACTCCGGTGCCTCCTATGTCGTGGTGATCGACCTGCACCGTGTCCGTCATTCGCATCCCACTCCCGCCCTGATCGGCCGGAAAGTCTCCGAACCGATCGTGGTCCGGGACGGAAAGGCACACACGAGGATCAACGTGGGTGCGACGGGCCGCTCGGCCAATGGCCTGGTGCCGGTGTACGCACCGGGCGGCGGTCGCCGTCTGGTGGGAGAGGTCTCGGCCGGCATTCCGGAGGCGCAGGTGTCCGGCGAGTTGGTGCGTGAGCTGCCCGCCTTGGGCATCTACGCCGGGGTCGCGCTGGCGGTCGGAGCGGGCGCCGCCTTCCTGCTGGCCGCACGGCTCAAGCGGAGCACGTTCGGACTGGAGCTGGAGGAGATCGCGGGCCTGCTCCAGGACCGGGAGGCCACGCTGCACGGTATCCGGGAGGGCGTCGTCGGCCTGGACCCGCACGGGCGGATCACCGTGGTCAACGACGAGGCGCGGCGGCTGCTCGGTCTCACGGGAGACGTCGAGGGACGTCCCTTGTCCGAGCTCGGGCTCGAGCGGGCGGCGGCCGAGTTGCTGGCTCCGGGACGCGTCGTCAGCGACGAGGTGCTCACCGTCGGGGAGCGGTTGCTGGTGGTCAACTGCTGGCCGACGGGGCGCGACGGCGGCCCTCCGGGGAGCGTGGCCACGCTGCGGGATTCAACCGAACTCCGGCTGCTCTCACAGAAGGCCGAGGCGGCTCGCAGGCGCCTGCAGCTTCTCTATGACGCCAGCGGGTCCATGGGGACCTCACTCGACGTGAAACATACCGCCGCAGCACTCGCCAGGGTCGTGATACCGCACTTCGCCGACTTCGCCGTGGTCGATCTCGTGGAGTGCGTCCTGCACGGCGAGGAACCGGCGCCCGGCGGTGGCTCCCGGATGCACCGGGTGGCCGTGCACGGCATTCGCGAGGAGCATCCCTTCATCCGGCTCGACGAGGTCTTCGAGCTGGACCCCGCCACACCGCAGGCGTGGGCGTTCGGCCACCAGCAGGCGGTGCTCGAGCCCGACCTCCGTGCCGCGCAGGCGTGGCGTGCCCAGGACCCGGCGCGAGCGGAGGCCATCCTCGCCGCCGGCCTCCGCTCGCGCATCGTGGCCCCGCTGCGCGCCCGGGGTGTGCTGCTCGGCGTGGCCTACTTCTGGCGCATGCGGGAGCGTGAGCCCTTCGACGAGGACGATCTGTCGCTGGCCGAGGAACTGGTGGCCCGCGCGGCGGTCTCCGTCGACAACGCCCGCCGGTACACCCACGAGCACGCGATGGCTGTCGCTCTGCAGTGCAGCCTGCTGCCGCGCGCCATGCCCGACCAGAACGCCGTCGACCTCGCCCACCGGTATCTGCCGGCCCGGTCCGTGGGCGGCGACTGGTTCGACGCCATCCCGCTGCCCGGCGGGCGGGTCGCGCTGGCGGTGGGCGACGTCGTCGGTCACGGCCTGCACGCGGCGGCCACCATGGGGCGGCTGCGAACGGCCGTGCGCAATTTCTCCGCGCTCGACATCCCCCCTGACGAACTGCTGTGGCATCTGGACGAGCTCGTCGCACGGATCGACGAGGAGGACGCCAGCGACGACGGCAGGACGGGGATCACCGGCGCGTCCTGCGTGTACGTGATCTACGACCCGACCACCCGGGCCTGCACGATGGCACGGGCCGCGCACCCGCCGCCCGCGGTGGTGATCCCCGACGGCACCGTGGAGTTCCCGGACGTGCCGGCCGGGCCGCCGCTGGGTCTGGCAGCGCTGCCGTTCGAGACCACGCAACTGCGGTTGCCCGAGGGCAGTCGGCTCGTGCTGTACACCGACGGGCTGATCAAGGCCCGCAACCGCGACGTCGACGAGAGCCTCGCGCTGCTGAGCGCCGTCCTCGGCGACGCGGGCCGCACCCCGGAGGAGACCTGCACCGCGGTGCTGGACGCGCTGCTGCCCGTGCGTCCCCGCGACGACGTCGTCCTGCTCGTCGCCCGGACCCGCGCCCTGGCGGACGACCGGATCGTCACCTGGGAAGTGCCCTCCGATCCCGCGGCGGTGGCCGATGCGCGCACCAGGGTCCACCAGGTGCTCTCGGAGTGGAGGTTGGACGAGCTGGTGTTCACCACCGAACTCATCCTCAGCGAACTGGTCACCAACGCCATCCGCTACGCGACCGGGCCGATCCGGGTGCGCCTGCTGTACGACCGCAGCCTGATCTGTGAGGTCTCGGACACCAGCAGCACCTCGCCTCACCTGCGCTACGCGGCCACCACCGACGAGGGCGGCAGAGGTCTCTTCCTCGTCGCCCAGCTCGCCGCCCGGTGGGGCGCCCGGTACCTGTCCACCGGCAAGATCATCTGGGCCGAGCAGACGACCCCCGTACCGGTGGCGGACACCGCCGAACCACACAAAGGTCCAGGTGTGCGCTCCCGGGTCTGGGCGGACCATGGATGAGGGCAGAAAACCCGCCGGTACGGCAGGAGCCGAGGCGCCGAGCGGGAAGGAACACGAGGCATGGGCACGAAGGACTCCTCCCGAGCAGGCCACGGCCGGCCGGTGGCGGGTCCTGGCGCGCCGCCCAGTGGCCTGCTGGATCTGCTGAGCGTCGCCGCGGTGGTGCTGGATGCGAACGGCCGGGTGGTCTTCTGGAGCCCGAAGGCCGAGGACCTGTTCGGCTACACCGCCGCGGAAGCGCTGGGTCAGCAGGCGGCCCGGCTCACGGTCCACGAGGAGCACCGGGACGAAGTGATCAAGCTGTTCGCCGGGATCATGGAATCCGGCACCGACTGGGCAGGGTCCTTCCCGATCCGGCACAAGGACGGCAGCACCCGCCGGGTGGAGTTCCGCAACATGCGGCTGATGGACGACCTCGGTGGTGTCTACGTTCTGGGCCTCGCCGCGGACCAGGCCGCTGTGGAACGGATCGAGCGAGATGCCTCCCTGGCCATGCGTCTGGTGTCCCAGTCCCCGGTCGGGCTGGCCATTCTGGACCCGGACCTGCGGTACCTCGCGGTGAATCCCGCTCTCGAACGCATCACCGGCCAGTCCGCCGCAGAGCGTCTCGGCCGGCCGGTCGGCGAGGTCCTGACCTACCTGGACACGAACCCCGAGGCACGTCTGCGCCGGGTCCTGGAGACGGGCGAGTCGGTCGTGGACCGGCACATCGTCTGCCGTCCCCCCGCCGACCCGGACCACGAGCACGCCTGGTCCGTCTCGTACTACCGGCTGGAGGATTCCGGTGGGCGGGTCCTGGGCCTGGCGTATTCCGTCATCGACGTCACCGAGCGCCATCGAGCCGCTGCCGAGGTGGCACAGGCCCGGCAACGGCTGGCACTGATCGCCCAGGCCTCCGCCTGCGTGGGTTCCACGCTCGACCTGGAGACGACGGCACGCGAGCTCGCCGACATCGTCGTACCGGTCCTGGCCGACGTGGCCGCCGTGGACGTACTCGACAGCGCCCTCGACGGCCGGAGCGCGTCACGCGAGGGCCCGGCCCGCTTCCGCGCCCTCGCCGTCAGTGCGGCCCACTCCACCGAGGCGGTCCGCGCGGCCGATCCGCCAGAGGGACTCGCCACCTACGACAGCGACTGCCTGATCACCCAGTGCGTGCGCACCCGCCAACCGGTCCTGGTGCCCCACGCCACCCGTCAGGATCTGGAGCGCATCGCCCGGCACGGCGAGGCCGCCGCCCTCCTCGCCGCGGCCGGCGTTCACTCCTATCTCGCCGTACCGCTCCTGGCCCGGGGCGAAGTCCTGGGCGCCCTCGACCTCGCACGCACCCTGAACCCCGCGCCGTTCGACGAAGACGACGCCTTCCTCGCCGGCGAGTTGGCCACCCGGGCCGCGGTCTGCATCGACAACGCCCGCGGCTACCAGGCCCAGCGCCAGACGGCCCTCACCCTCCAGCGCAGTCTGCTCCCCGAGCGCCCCTCGCACCTGCCCGGCCTGGAGGTCGCCTGCCGCTACCAGCCCGCCAGCGCCACGTGCGAGATTGGCGGCGACTGGTACGACGCCGTACCTTTCCAGGGTGACAGAACCGCCCTGGTCGTCGGGGACGTGATGGGCAGCGGTATCAAAGCCGCCGCCACCATGGGGCAACTCCGCAGTGCCGCCCGCGCGTTCGCCGAGCTCGCCGTCGCCCCCGCCGAGGCTCTCCATCACCTGGATCACCTGACCGAAGGTGTCGAGCAGACCATCACCACCTGCGTCTACTGCGTCTACGACCCGCACCTGGGCACGTGCGAGATCTGCCTCGCCGGCCACCTGCCTCCGGTCCTGATACGACTCGGCCGAGCAGCCCGGCTCCTCGACCTCCCCACCGGCGCGCCGCTCGGCGTCGGCGGGGTGCCCTTCGAGGCCGCCACCATCACCTTCCACCCCGGCGACGTGCTGGTCCTCTACACCGATGGCCTGGTCGAAACCCGGAGCGAACCCATCGACGCTCGCCTGGACACCCTCCTCGACGCCCTCACCGCGACACGCGGCCACGACCTGGAAAGCACCTGCGACCGGCTCCTGGAGATCCTGCGCCCGCCCGGCGGCGAGGACGACGTGGCACTGCTCATCGCCCGGGCCCGGCCCTTCGGCAACGGGGCAGGGTGAGTCCTCGAACACGCCATCTCACCCGTTCGGGGTGAGGCGGCATGGCCTTTTGACATGCGCAAATTGAATCGGCAGAAGGAGTTCGACACCTACGAGCCGGTCCTGAGCGGTGGCCGTGGTGGTGTCTTGCGACGACGCACACAAGGAGGTGGGCCATGACTGCGACACCTGCAGCCCGCCCGGAAACGGCGAAGCAGCAATGGGCCGGCGGCCTGATGATGTTCGGCGCCGTCATGCTGATGATCTGCGGAGTGCTCGACGTCTTCCGCGGCATCATGGGCATCGCCCAGGACAACGTGTTCATCACCACGAACGGATATGTCTTCCAGTACGACCTCACCGGCTGGGGCTGGATCCACCTCGTTCTCGGCGCGGTCGCCTTCGTGGTCAGCCTGGGCCTGTTCCAGGCAGCGACGTGGGCCCGGGTCGGCGGCGTGGTCATCGCCGGCTTCCTCATCCTCGCCAACTTCCTCTCCATGCCGTACTACCCGTTGTGGTCGATCGTGGCGATCGCGATCTCCGGATTCGTGATCTGGGCGCTGTGCGTCGTGCAGACCGAGCGGCCCTCGGCCGGCTTCCGGTAGGGCGACGCGACCGTCGCACGGCACTGTTCTCGCGGCATGAGGGGATGGGATTCGACGTGCGACAGGGACGAGGCCGGGACGCGCGGGCCGTCGCATGGGCAGCCGGCCGCGGAACGCCCGTGGCATGGGCCCGGCTGGCACTCCTCGCCCTCGCGGGCAGCGTGCTCGTGCTGTTCGTCGCCGCCGGGCTGAAAGGCCTGCTCTGGGCACTCGTCGCCGTGGCGGGAGTGGCCCTCACGGCCGTCGGCGTGTGGTGGGTCCTCGCCCACTCCGGGGTCCTCCGGGCCGCGGGTGCCCTCCTTGCCGTCCTGGTTCCCATCGCGGTGCCGGCCCTGCTCGCCACGCGGGGCATGCTGTGGCCGGCCTGCCTGTCCTGGGGCTTTTGGATCCTGGCACTCGCAGCCGCCCGGATCGCGATCACACCGGCGGGACCCTCCGCCGGACGCACCCGCGAGCCCGGGCCGGTGCCGGCGGCGCGGCACCCGTGGGTCGTGATGAATCCGCGCTCCGGCGGGGGCAAGGTGGACCGCTTCCACCTGGTGGAGAAGGCGAGGGCGACGGGCGCGAGCATCGTCGTGCTGGATCCGGTGCGACACCAGGACGTGGCGGACCTGGCCCGGCGTGCGGTGGCCGAGGGGGCCGATCTGCTGGCCGTGGCCGGCGGCGACGGCACCCAGGCCCTGGTCGCCGAGGTCGCTGCCCAGCACGACGTGCCCTTCGTGGTCGTCCCGGCCGGAACGCGCAACCACTTCGCCCTCGATCTCGGTCTCGACCGCGACGACCCGGCGGCCGCCCTGGAGGCGTTCACCGATGCCGTCGAGTTCCGCGTCGACCTGGGGTTCGCCGCCGACCGGGTGTTCGTCAACAACGCGTCCTTCGGCACGTACGCGGCCGTGGTGCGCGAACCCTCCTACCGGGAGGCCAAGCTGCGCACGGCGCTGGAGGCGCTGCCCGTTCTCCTCACCGGCCCCGGGGCCCCACGGCTGCGCATGCGTGCCGGACACACGCGGATCGGGGGACTGCAGGCCCTGCTGGTTAGCAACAACCCCTACCGCCCCGTCGTCGTCGACTCGGCGCATCCCGGACTCCGGGAGAGCCTGGACTCCGGGCGACTGGGGGTGCTGTGCATGCGGGTCGACACCCCGCGCCAGGCGGCCCGGCTGTCGACCCGGCTCCTGGGAAGCCGGCGGTCACCGGGCGTGACTCGGCTGACGGCCTCCGAAGTGGTCGTCGAGGCCGACACGGACACCGTGCCGGCCGGCATCGACGGCGAGTCCGTCGTACTGCCCGCTCCGGTGGTCTGCCGGGTGGTACCCGGAGCCCTGCGGGTGCGTGTACCACGTCACCGTCCGGGAACGCCGCCGAACAGGCCCCCGGCCGACTGGCGACGAGTGCTCCACCTGGCCCTGGCCCGTCCGACGCTGCGGCGCGTCCCGAAGCCGCCGGCGTCTGACCGCCTGAAGTGATGGAAGGCCCACGGACACGCACCGTCGGCCACGGCGACCGTCACGCCGGGCGGCTTGACCGGACGCGGGGACCACGGCCGGCGTCGAGCCTGAGGTTAGTGCTGTCGGCGAACCGCGCGGTACTTGGCGAACTCGTGTCCGACGACGGCACCGAGGTGGATGACCACGCCTACCGCCACCAGCCAGGACAGGATGACCATGACGACACCCACGGGGCCGTATTTCTGATTGTTGGCCACGATCGTTTCGGAGAAGAAGCGGGAGGAGAACCACCCGAGGCCGGTCCAGGCGACACCGGTGGTCACAGCCGCCGGCAGGAGGAAGCGCCAGGTGACCGCTCCGGTCAGCAGCAGCCGCATGGTCCCCCACCAGAAGAACAGCGCCAGGACGAAATCGGGCAGGGTGCTCAGCCGCGATCCGAGTGCTGCGCCGATCCCGGCCCGGGCCGCGCTGTAGGCGACCAGCGTCGCCAGCCACACGAGCTGAGCCCCCAGGTCCCGCCACCAACGTGACGGCGTGCCGAAGAGGAACTGGTACCAGCCTTGCAGGGTGCCGGCCACGGCGACCGCCCCCGCGATCAGCAACACGGCGCTCACCAGGTTGAGGGTGTACGAGCCGGGATTGGGTTTGAACAGACCGGCCACGGCCTGGGCCGCCTGCTCGTTCAGTCCGAGCCATCCCGCCATGACCTTCGCCGCGTCCTGGCCGAACGCGGCGGTGACAAGGATCAGGAACGGGAAGAAGCAGAGGAAGGCGAGCGACGCGAGCTGGAACGAATGGCCGAAGAAGTCCGCCGCGCTGAGGCGTTCCCACAAACGTCCCGCCGCGCTTGCCCCGAAACGGCTTCCTGTCGCCTGCCATGCGTGGTCCAGCCGACTCCAGTACGAGGCCGTACGCCTGCCCTTGGCAGGGGGGCGGCGGCCAGGTGGACTCGGTCGGCGTACCGCCATCGTGACGTCCCTTCAGCCGGCCGACGGACGCGGGCGGCGCCCGCGAGCATGACCCACGGCTGCACCACCGCCTTCTGGTGGGCAGCCGTTCACCTGGTCCTCGCGGTCGCGCTCGCCGCCGGTCGGCCGATGACGGCCGACCGGGACGTCGGGCTCAGGCGAGGTCGAACCGGTCGAGATTCATCACCTTGTTCCACGCTGCCACGAAGTCACGTACGAACTTCTCTCCCGCGTCCTGGGACGCGTAGACCTCCGAGACGGCTCGGAGCTGGGAGTGCGCACCGAAGATCAGGTCGACGGCGGTGGCGGTCCACTTGACCTCGCCGGTGGCGCGATCCCGGCCTTCGAACACGTTCTCGTCCGTAGCCGACGCCTTCCACTCCGTGCCCATGTCGAGCAGGTTGACGAAGAAGTCGTTGGTCAGGGTCTCCGGCCGGTGGGTGAAGACACCGTGGGGGGATCCCTTGAAGCCGGTGTTCAGGGCCCGCATGCCGCCGATCAGCACCGTCATCTCGGGAGCGGTCAGCGTCAGCAGGTTGGCGCGGTCCAGCATGAGGGTCTCCGGCGACAGCTTCTCGCCCGCCGGAAGGTAGTTGCGGAAGGCATCCGCCTTGGGCTCCAGCACGGCGAACGACGCCGCGTCGGTCTGCTCCTGCGAGGCGTCCGTACGCCCCGGTGCGAACGGAACCGTGACGTCGTACCCGGCGTTCCGCGCGGCCTGCTCGACGGCCGCGCACCCGGCGAGGACGATCAGGTCGGCGAGGGAGACCCGCGTTCCGCCGGTCTGCGAGGCGTTGAAGTCCTGCTGGATCTCCTCGAGCGTGCGCAGTACCTCCGTCACCTCGGGGAGGGCGTTGAGCTCCCAGTCCTTCTGCGGCGCGAGCCGGATCCGTGCTCCGTTCGCCCCGCCGCGCTTGTCGGTACCGCGGAAGCTCGCCGCCGACGCCCAGGCGGTGGTGACCAGCTGGGGGACGGAAAGACCCGAGGCGAGGATCCTGCCCTTGAGGGCGGCGATGTCCTCGTCCCCGACCAGTTCGTGGTCGACGACGGGAACGGGGTCCTGCCACAGCTGTGGCTCGGGAATCCACGGGCCGAGGTAACGCGAGAGGGGCCCCATGTCGCGGTGCAGCAGCTTGTACCACGCCTTGGCGAACGCCACCGCGAGTTCGTCCGGGTTCTCGTGGAACCTCTTCGTGATCGGGCCGTAGACCGGGTCCACCTTCAGCGCGAGGTCCGTCGTCAGCATCATGGGGGCGTGCCGCTTCGACGGATCATGGGCGTCGGGCACGGTGTTCCGCGCCGCGGGGTCCGTGGGAGTCCACTGGTGGGCGCCGGCGGGGCTGCTCGTCAGCTCCCACTCGTACCCGTAGAGATTGTCCAGGTACCCGTTGTCCCATGTGGTCGGCTCGGTGGTCCATGCGCCCTCCAGACCACTGGTGAGCGCGTGGGGGCCCGTGCCGCCGTCGTATGTGTTCCGCCAGCCGAGGCCCTGCTGCTCGATGGGGGCCGCCTCGGGCTCCGGGCCGATGTAACTGGCGTCGACCGCGCCATGGCACTTGCCGAAGGTGTGGCCGCCGACGATGAGTGCGACCGTCTCCTCGTCGTTCATCGCCATGCGCCCGAACGTCTCCCGGACGTCCCGGGCGGCGGCCATCGGATCCGGGTTTCCGTTGGGCCCCTCCGGATTGACGTAGATCAGTCCCATCTGCACGGCGGCGAAAGGACCGGTGAGTTCCCTGTCGCCGCTGTAGCGCTCATCTCCGAGCCATGTGTCCTCGGGCCCCCAGAAGATCTCCTCGGGTTCCCAGATGTCCTTTCGTCCGAAACCGAACCCGAACGTCTTGAACCCCATGGATTCCATGGCGCAGTTTCCGGCGAAGACCAGAAGATCGGCCCAGGAGATTTTCCGGCCGTACTTCTGTTTGACCGGCCACAGCAGACGGCGCGCCTTGTCCAGGCTCGCGTTGTCGGGCCAGCTGTTCAAGGGGGCGAAGCGCTGTGCCCCGCTGCCGCCACCGCCGCGGCCGTCCTCGATGCGGTACGTTCCCGCGGCATGCCAGCTCATCCGGATGAAGAGCGGCCCGTAGTGACCGTAGTCGGCGGGCCACCAGTCCTGGGATGTCGTCATCACCTCGAAGACGTCACGCTTCAGCGCGTCGACGTCGAGGGTCGCGAACTCCTTCGCGTAGTCGAAGTCCTCGTCCATCGGGTTGGACCGGGGCGAGTGCTGGTGGAGAACCTGCAGGTCCAGCTGATTCGGCCACCAGTCCCGGTTCGTCCTGGGCCGCCGAGTCGGTGTGGGCGTCGGTGAAGGGATTGCAGGATTCTCGCTTTCACTGCCGGACATGCCCGTCCTTCTTCCTGTCTCGGTGTTCCTGCTGCCGGCTGCCGCCCTTGACGTCGTCGGCTTTGCTGGTGTCGAGCACGTCGACCCGCACAATCAGCGCGCCATGGCGCCCACCGGCTGGAAAATATGCTGTGCCACGTCCGTATTATCGTGGCGCACCGCAGACCACACCTCTATGAAACACGCAGAGCACCCCTCATGACAGACGTGAGAGAAGTCGCGGCCTTTCCGCTCCCGTGCCGACTTCCGGCGCAAGCCGAATCGAATTCGAGCGAGTGAGAAGCGAGTGCGAAGGGAGAGACGCACCGAGGCGGAGCCCGTCCTCGACGAGGCCGTGATGGCGGCGACGCGCCCGCCCGGAACACCGTCAGAGCCGTCAGCATCGCGAAGTCGGACTGGTGCGGGGCGGCCTTCTCGCTCCCGAGGACAGCACCGCCCTGCCGGCTCGCGCCCGGGCACGGGCGGCCCTGCACCGTTTCGCCGAGGCCATGGCCGACCTCGACGCGGCAGGCCGGGTCGGCGCGGCGCGGGCCACCCTGTGCGCGGACCGGGCGGCGGCCCTGCAGGCGGCAGTCGGCTGCCGCACGGAAGCCCATGCCCTGCTGAGGCGGCCACGGATCGGGCCGGGGCTCGCGTGTCAGAATGAAGGCGCCCGTTCGTCCATCCGCCCGCATCGAGGTTCTTCCGTGTCCCAGCCCGTCGGCCGCGTGCCGCAGCGACGCAACGCGCGGTCCAACCGGGCGCGCATCCTGGCCACCGCGCGTCAGGAGCTGGGACGGAACCCCGACATCACCCTGGAGGAGCTGGCTCGCGCCTCCGGTGTCGTCAGGCGCACCCTTTTCGGGCACTTTCCCGGACGGGCGGCGCTCCTTGAGGCGCTGGCCGAGGAAGCCGCCGAGGCCCTGCAGACCGCCGTGGCGGCCGCACCGCCGGCGCCCGAGCAGGCCGAGCGGGCACTCGCGCACTTCTCCCTGTCGATGTGGCCCGTGGGTGACCGCTACCGGATGCTCCTGGCGCTGGCCCGTCGGGACCTGGGCGTGGAACGTGTCAACGAGATCCTCAAGCCCGCCCGTGTCAGGGCCACAGGCATCCTGGAGCGGGGGCAGCGCGACGGCGTCTTCCATTCCCATCTGCCCCCCGCTGTGCTCAGCGCCGGTCTGGAGGCGATGACGGTCGCCCTGCTGGAAGAGGTCAACACCGGCGCTTTCGAGGACGACGGCACCCGAGTGGCCGTCGCCACGCTCATCGCGGCCGGTGTCCCGGAGAAGCGTGCGCTCGTCATGGTCGATGACGCGGCCGCCACGGCAGCGGCGGAGGATGCCGCCGGCGGCTGAGCCGCAGCGCGCTCACCGACATCGTCGACGCGGCTGCTGGGCGGCTGGCCGCCGAGTGCGGTGTGGCAGCGGACGACGAACGCGGGGCAGCGGGAGCGGACAGCGGAAAAGGGACGGCGCCGGGCGTCCCCTCCCGGCACCGTCCGGGGCCGTGCGCCGCTCAGGCACAGCCCGTCCTGGGGTGGTGGGGGCCGAAACGGAGTCCGGCCCGCCGTCTTGTGGGTCTCAGGCGGCGCCCACCGACTCGGTTTCCTGCGCCGCCACCGCCGCGTCCTGCTGACGGTGCTTGCCGGTGTGCCCCCGGCCGGGCAGCACCGCGATGACGATCACGGCCCCGACGGCCATGATGATGCCGCCGATGAGGCTGGTGTGGGCGATGGCGTGGGCGAAGGACTCGTGCACCGCCGCGACCAGGGCCTGGGCCTGCTGGGCCCCGGCCTGCGGGTTCTTCGCGACCTGCTCGGCGACCGCGAGACCGCCGCCGACCGAGTCCTTGGCGGTGTCCATCGCGGCGGCCGGAAGGTGTCCGCCGACCAGGCCGGTCAGCTTGTGCTCGTAGGACGATGTGGAACCTGGTCGCCTCCACCCTGCTGACGGGTGCCACGACCTGTACCTACGACGGCAGCCCGGCGCCCTTCGCCAAGCTCGGCGTCCTGTGGGAGCTGGCCGCGCGCCACCGGGTGACCGTCTTCGGCACCAGCCCCCAGTACCTGCTGGGCATGGCCAAGTACGGCATCGACCCGTCCGCGCACGACCTGTCGTCGATCCGCGTGGTCGGCTGCACCGGCTCCGCCCTGCCGGCCTCCGCCTACCCCTGGGTCCGCGACCACGTCGGCGACCACGCCCTGCTCGCCTCCATCAGCGGCGGCACGGACGTGGTGTCCGGCTTCGCCGGCAGCGCGCCCAACCCCCCGTCTGGGCGGGGGAGTTGTCCGCACCCCACCTGGGCGTGGCGCTGGCCGCGTACGACACCGAGGGCGCCCCGGTCACCGACCAGGTGGGCGAGCTGGTGGTCACCCGCCCCATGCCGTCGATGCCGCTGTACTTCTGGAACGACCCCGACGGCACCCGCTACCGCGACGCCTACTTCTCCTCCTACCCCGGCGTCTGGCGGCACGGCGACTGGATCACGCTCACCGGTCACGGCTCGGTGATCGTCCACGGCCGCTCCGACAGCACCCTGAACCGCAACGGCGTACGCCTGGGCAGCGCCGACATCCACGACGTCGTCGAACGCCTCCCCGAGATCACCGAGGCCCTGGTCATCGGCGCGGAAGAACCGGACGGCGGCTACTGGATGCCGCTGTTCGTGGTCCCGGCCCCCGGGGTGACCCTGGACGACACCCTCCGCGAGAAGATCCGCGCCGCCGTCCGTTCCGGTGCCTCACCCCGCCACGTCCCCGACGAGATCCTGCAAGTGCCTGGGATCCCGCACACCCGCACGGGCAAGAAGCTCGAAGTACCCGTCAAGCGCCTCCTCCAAGGAGCTCCGGTCGAGCAGGTCGTCAACCCCGCCGCCGTCGACGACCCTGATCTGATCGGCTACTTCGCCCGCGTGGGAGCCGAACGCCGGAACCGGTCGTCATGGCCACGGCACACAGCCCGCCCCTCCGCGCTGCGGCAGCCCCCCAACTGGTGCACGGCCACGGCATGTCTGCCTTCGCCAGGGCTCACACGTCGCGTGTGAGGCGTTCCATCAACTCGGGGTCAGCGCGCTGAACTCTCCGCTGCCATGCGCCTGGCCGCGTCGTGGTGCGCGCCAACCCCTCTGCCGTCACGGTGGTTGACGCGCACCGGTGTGCGAGCCGGTCGTCGGGGCGACCGGTTGTCGGGTCGTCGGCCTCACTGCTGCTGAAGCGGCGGCAGCGTGCACCGCTCACCACAGCAGATGCGTACGCCCACGATCGGCGCCGGATACAACGGCGCGCTGCTCGCGGCACAGCTCGCCGGGGATGCCGACATCGACTCGTGGAACCCGGTCCGCCGACCGGATCGCGGATGCGTCAGGTTGGTCCGCCGATGGCGATCCGTGCGCGCGGAACGCCGCAGAAAAACTGGTCCAACCAGTTGACCAGTGAGCCGGTCGCGTTCACCCTGATCGCCATGAACCATGGACTCGTCCGGCGCGAGGCGGTCTCCGACCAACTCTTCGCGCTGCTGCGCGACAGGATCCTCGGCGGGGAACTGCCGGCCGGTGCCGCGCTCACCGCCGAACGGGACTTGGCGGCCGAGTTCCGGGTGAACCGGCATGCCGTCCGAGAGGCCGTCAAGCGGCTTCAGCAGGCACGGCTGGTCGAGGTCAGCCACGGCGGCCGCACGCTCGTCCTGGACTGGCGGCACACCGCCGGCCTCGACCTCGCCATGGGCATCGCGGCGGCCGACGCCGGGCCCTCGGTGGAGGACCTCGCCCGCGACGCCCTGGAGATGCGGGCGTGCATCGGCGCCGACGCGGCCCGGCTGTGCGCGATCCGGTGCTCCGAGGACACCGCCGGGGAGATCGTCGAAGCCGCGTGCCGGTACGCGCGCACCGGCCCCGATCTGACCGAGCTCGGCGATGCGGACGTCGCCTGGTGGCGGCTGATCGTGGAGGGTTCCGGGAACGTCGCCTACCTGCTGGCCTTCAACAGCCTGGTGGGCGGCACACTCCCGGTGGCCGACGTGCCGGACGGCCTGCGGACCGCGGAACTCCTCGACGTCGAAGCACATCAGCGGCTGGCGGCGCACATCGCGGCACGCGAGGCCGAGGCAGCCGAACGGCTGGCGCGCGAGCTGCTGTCCCGCAGTGTGCCCGCGACGCCGCGGAAGGCGGTGCGCTGACATGATCCCGGCCGTGGTCTACGCGATACCGGCGTTCGTGCTGCTGGTCGTCGTCGAGGCACTGTCCTACCGCTTCCTCCCGGACGACGACGAACGCGGCTACGAGCTGCGGGACACCGTCACCAGCATGTCCATGGGCGCCGGCAGCCAGGTCGTCGCGATGCCGTGGAAGGCGGTGACGATCGTGCTGTACGCGGCTCTCTTCGCCGTCGCCCCCTGGCACCTGTCGCCGTCCTCGGCGTGGACGTGGGTGCTGCTGTTCTTCGGCGACGACCTTGCGTACTACGCCTTCCACCGCGCCCACCACCGGGTGCGGGTGCTGTGGGCGAGCCATGTGGTCCACCACTCCAGCGTCCGTTTCAACCTCTCGACCGCCCTGCGCCAGAGCTGGACGCCGATGACGGGGCTGCCCTTCTGGCTGCCGCTGGCACTGCTCGGCATTCCGCCGTGGATGATCCTGCTCCAGCAGGCCTTCAGCCTCGTCTACCAGTTCTTCCTGCACACCGAGCGGGTGGACAAGCTGTGGCGGCCGGTGGAGTGGTTCTTCAACACGCCCTCCCACCATCGCGTCCACCACGGCTCCAACGAGGTCTACCTGGACCGCAACTACGGCGGCATCCTCATCGTCTGGGACCGGCTCTTCGGCACGTTCGAGCCGGAAGGCGTGCGGGTGGCGTACGGCCTGACGAAGAACATCGACACCTACAACCCGGTGCGGGTGGCCTTCCACGAGTTCGCGGCCGCCTGGCGCGACGTCCGCGCGGCGCGCCGCTGGCGCGACCGGGTCGGGTATCTGTTCGGGCCGCCCGGCTGGGCACCCGGGGCGGATGGATGACCTGTCACCGCTGATCTTCGCACCAGGGTGCTCAGGCCGGTCCCGTGGGTTTCGTAACGCGGTGGCTTCGTGGGTCGTCCGTGCGATCCCGTGGGCCGTCACCGGCGTCATGCTCGCACCATGACTGACATCCCCCACGACAACACCGTGGAACCGCAGCGCGACCTGGAGCCGTCGGACGTTCCCGCAGGTGCCACCCGCAGGTCCGTCATAGCCACCCTGGGCGGCGCCACCCTCGGCGTGGCCGCGCTGGGTCTCGCCGCCACGCAGGCGACCGCTGTCACCGAGCACCGGGCCGCGGCCCGGCCGGCCGCCGACTGCGTCCTCACGCCCGAACAAACCGAGGGGCCGTACTACCTGGACCTGGAGACGGTCCGAAAGAACATCACAGAGGGGAAGGCCGGCGTTCCGCTGACCCTCCGCGTGACGGTGGTCGACGCGGCGACGTGCGCCCCGCTGCCCCAGACGGCGGTCGACATCTGGCACTGCGACGCGCTTGGGGTCTACTCCGGTTATGTCGCCGGAGGTTCCACCCCGGACACGACATTCCTGCGCGGCGTGCAGCTGACCGACTCCGCCGGTGTCGCGGAGTTCACCACCGTCTACCCCGGCTGGTACGTCGGCCGGGCCCTCCACATCCACGTCAAGACGCATGCGGGAGGCACCGTGTCCAACGGGACGTACCACGGCGGCCACGTGTCCCATACGGGCCAGCTCTACTTCCCGGAGGCGTACAACACCAGGATCGCCGCCCTGTCCCCGTACCGGAACAACACGGCCACCCGCACGCTCAACGCACGGGACGGCATCTACCGCAACGGCGGGTCCTCGACCCTGCTGAGCCTCACCCAGGCAGGCGGCGACCTCGGCAAGGGGGTGACCGGAACCGTCGTACTCGGCATCGACCCCGCCGCCACCCCCTGACGCACCCGGATGCCCGCGGTGGCCGGCCCTGCCACGGTGCCGGCCATCGCGCAGAGACACATGGCTGAAGGCGATGGTTTCCTTCCGGGGCGGTGCGGCCAGGAATCGGAGATGAGCCGGAGTCGAACATGTGAGGTGTGCGGTGCGGCGCTGATCGTGAGGCCGCACGGGGGTCGGCCGGCTCGATACTGCTCCAGCGCCTGCCGGCAGCGGGCACTGCGGCGACGGACGGCTTCGAAGGCCGCGGGTGCGGTCCCGACTGCCGGTGGGAGCGTCCTGCCGCCGGCGCTCGACTCCTTCGTCGGTCGGCAGCACGAGCTGTCGTGCCTGCGTACTCTCCTGAGGAGTTCGCGCCTCCTCACGCTCACCGGTGCCGGCGGTGTGGGCAAGACCCGGCTGGTGCTGGAGTTCGCCAAGGCATTACCGAAGCGCTTCACACGAGTCGACCTCGTGGAACTCGCATCACTCCAGGACAGCGCGCTGCTGACGCAGTCTTTGGCCGCCGCGCTGGGGGTGGGTGAGCGAGCGGGCCGGACCGGCGTCGACGTGCTGGTACGGGCGATCGGTGACGCCCCCCGGGTGCTGATCCTGGACAACTGCGAGCATCTGGCCGAGCAGTGCGCCCGATCGGCGGCGACCCTGCTGGGCCGCTGCCCCCGTCTACGGATCCTGGCCACCAGCCGGGAGGCCCTGAGGGTGCCCGGAGAGACCGTGTTCCGGGTCGGCGAGCTGTCCCTGCCGCCGGCCGACGCCGTTGACGATGTGACGGCCCTCTTACAGTCCGAGGCCGTACGGCTCTTCGTCGACCGCGCAGCGAGCAACTCCCCGGGGTTCGCACTCCATCGCGGCAACAGCCACCTGGTGGCCGAGATCTGCAGGCGCCTGGACGGCCTGGCGCTCGCCGTCGAACTCGCGGCCCGCCACGTCGGTGCGCTCGCGCTGAGCGACATCCTGGCGGGGCTGGAAGACCAGTTCTCCCAGCTCGACCTCCTGACCGGGGGAAGCCGAACCGGACCCGCACGCCACAGCGGGCTCGCCGCAGCGGTCGATTGGAGCCATCGGCTGCTGGATCCGGCCGAGCAGACGGTCTTCCGGCGCCTCTCGGTCCTGGTCGGCGGGTTCGACGCGACCGCTGCGCAAACAGTCTGCGCCGGGAACGGCATAGGCCGGCGGCAGGTCTTCCGCATCCTGCGCGCCCTGGAAGCGAAGTCGCTCGTCGTGCGTCTGCCGGGAGATACGGCGCCCACACGCTTCAAGCAGTTGAGCGCCATCCGGGTCTGCGCCCTGGACCGTCTGCGCGCATCCGGCGAGCTGCACGCCACCGTGCACCGGGCGCTCGCGTGGCTGACCGAGCTGGCCGGGCGGAGCCGCGGGGAGGTGTTCGCCGACCAGGCCGGCAGCCCGCTCGCGGCGGAACGGGACAATCTCGCCTCGGTGCTGGCCTGCAGCGCCGGCCACGGCGATGCCGTACGGGTGCGGCTGACACTGGAGCTGGCGCGTGTGCACTACCAGCAGGAGCAGCCGTCGGCCGCCCGTGCGTTACTCACCGGACTACTGCGGGAACCTGGGGGCCGGGCGCTGGGTGGGCAGCTGCCGGCGCTCGCCGCACGCGTGGCCTGTCAGCAGGCCGATCCGGAAGAGGCACTGCGCCTGGGCGAGCAGGCGGTGCAGAGCGAGCGGATGCGCCGTGACCCGGCCGGACTGGCCAACGCCCTGGACGCCCGGGCGGCGGCGCGACTGTGCCGCGGTGAGTTCGCCGAGGCCGTCGCGGATCTGAGGGAGTGCCTGGAGGTCGTCGCCTCCTTCGGCACGCCGCAGGACACTGCTTGGTGCAGCCATCACCTGGCCTGGGCGCTGCTTCAGGCCGGCGGGGAGCTGGAGGCCGACGACCTGATGTCACGGTGTCTGCCCGTGCTGAGGCAGCAAGCGCCGTGGCCTCGTACCGCGGCCGCGCTGCACACCGCGGGGGCCATACGGCTGGCCTTGGGGCGGCTGCGCAGCGCGGAGACCTTGTTCTCCGAGGTCCTGCGGATCGCTCCAGGAGCCAGTTTCCATGCCCTGTACCCCGTGGAGGGCCTGGCCCTCGTGGCCGTGGAGAGCGGCGACATGCAGCGTGCGCTGCGGCTGTACGAGGCGAGCGTGCAGGCACGGCGCCGCCTGGACACCGAGCCCGAGGGTCCCTGGCGGCACAGGGTGGAAGAGGCGGCGGAGCGTGCCCGGACACAGCTGTCGGCGGCGGCGCGGGAGGCTGCCGTCGCCGGTGCTCGTGGACTGCGCGGAGAGCGGCTGGTCGCGTACGCGCTCGGGGCAGGGAGCGGGGGCCACCGAACGCGGCGTGATGTCCGGGCCACAGACGATCGGTTCCTGCTCACCGCACGGGAGTCCACGGTGGCCGAACTCGTCGCCGAAGGGCTGACCAACCGCCAGATTGCGGACCGGCTCGGTCTTTCGATCCATACGGTCGCCACGCACCTGGACAAGGTACGCGACAAGCTGGGCCTGCGCTCCCGCACCCAGATCGCACTGTGGGCAGCCGCACGGACCGAGGGCGGGTGGACGGCCCGGCGGTGAGCACCTGGCCGGGCAGTGTCCCGGCTCGCCGTGCGTCGCGTCATCGACGCGGGGGGGGGGATCGGTGTCAGGGCCCGAGGCATCGTGTTAGCCTTGTGCGTTTGCGTGGTCGTCGCGGTGGGCGATTCTGCCTGTTCGGTTCCGCTTGTGCGTGGGCTGTTCAATCCTGCCGGGCCTTCCTCGGTACGTTCCCCTGCGGAAGGCTGTTCATGAAGCATCCCGATGACTCCGGCACCGCTCACGGCGGTCCCGCCCAGCCCGAGGTTACGACCCCGGCGCTGCCCCCGGCCGTATCCTTCGCCGGTCTGAAACTGCCGGTGGAGGTGGTTCGGACGCTGAGCGGACTCGGGGTGCGCGAGCCCTTCCCGATCCAGGCCGCCACACTGCCCGATGCCCTGGAGGGGCGCGACGTCCTGGGGTGCGGGCGCACCGGATCGGGCAAGACGCTCGCCTTCGGCCTGCCGCTGCTGACCCGTACGGCCGGGCGGCGCGCCGAACCGAAGCAGCCCCTCGCTCTGGTCCTTGTGCCCACCCGGGAGCTGGCGCAACAGGTCACCCAGGCGCTGGCGCCGTACGCCGAGGCACTGCGGCTGCGGATGGCCACGGTCGTCGGCGGCATGTCGATCGGCCGGCAGGTCGCCGCGCTGCGCCAGGGAGCCGAGGTGGTCGTTGCCACCCCCGGACGCCTGCACGACCTGATCGAGCGCAACGCCTGCCGCCTGGGACGGGTGAGGATCACCGTGCTGGACGAGGCTGACCAGATGTGCGACTTGGGATTCCTGCCACAGGTTGTCGACGTCCTCGACCAGGTGCACCCCGACGGTCAGCGGATGCTGTTCTCGGCCACTCTGGATCGCGACGTCGATCAGCTGGTCCGCCGCTACCTCCACGACCCCGTCGTCCACTCGGTCGACCCGTCCGCGGGCACGGTCGCGACGATGGAGCACCACGTTCTGGTCGTCCACGGCCCTGACCGCTACGCCGTCACCACGGAGATCGCCGCCCGCGACGGCCGCGTACTGCTGTTCCTCGACACCAAGCACGCCGTCGACCAGCTCACCCGGCACCTGCGGGCCAGCGGGGTGCACGCCGGGGCCCTGCACAGCGGCAAGTCCCAGCCACAGCGCACACGGACCCTGGCGCAGTTCAAGAACGGCCAGATCACCGTTCTGGTCGCGACCGATGTCGCGGCCCGTGGCCTGCACGTCGACGACCTCGATCTCGTGGTCAACGTCGACCCGCCCACCGACCCCAAGGACTATGTGCACCGGGCGGGCCGCACCGCGCGGGCCGGTGCGTCCGGCAGCGTGGTCACGCTCGTGCCGGCGGGCCAGCGCCGCGAGACGAGCCGCATGCTGGCCGGGGCCGGCATCGAGGCAACCGTCACCAAGGTGCGCTCGGGCGAGGCGGAGTTGAGCCGGATCACCGGTGCCAAGGCTCCCTCCGGGACCCCGCTCGACGGCGGCCCCGCCGTCCCCCGGCCCAAGAACACCAACGCTCCCTTCCGCGGCCTCGGCACCAGCAAGGACCCCTCCCGCGGCGTCGGCGGCAAGTCACGAAAGGCCGGCGAGGCCCGCAAGCTCGCCGAGGCCCGCAAGGCCGCCCTCGTGCGTCGCAACGGCTGAGAGGCGTTGCCCTGGCGGTGAATGTCATGAGAGAGATATCCGCCGCAGCGGAGCAGGATGATGTTGCCGGCGCCCCGCACCGCGCCCGGCATGACATGCTGTGCTCGCCCACTCCCGAACCCAGGAGGTCACCATGACCGCAGAGCCCGTATCCACGGAAGGTTCGGAGCCGGCTGACCCGGAGACGTCCTCTCTGACGCCGGACAGCGACGGCAACTACGACCTCAAGCGCAAGTTCCGCGAAGCCCTGGCGCGCAAGCGGGGTGTGCAGGCGGACGCCGCCGATGCTGCCGCCAACCCCAATGCGTCGAAAGTGCGCGCGGCGCACGGCCCGGCTGCGAGCCAGCGGTCGTTCAGGCGCAAGAGCGGCGGCTGAGTCGATCGGTTCAGGGCTCCGGCCGCTTCACCAGCACTCTGAGCGCTACCCACACGCGCGTCCCGTGCAGTGGCCGGCAACGTGCGCACACCCCTGTGCACGTTGCCGGCGAGGCCGGACGGTGTCCGGCTCGCTGACCTGCACCCGTGGCAGGGACCTGCTGCGCCGCCCGGCGCCCTGCTCGGAAGGCTCGATGCGTGGCTCGACAGCTCGCCCGTGGGCGGGGGGCGTTCTTCAAGGGGAGTGCCGTTCGTTGCCGAGGACCGCGTGAACTCGGTCAGCAGACCGTCGCGGAATGCGCGAAGCAGTGGCGCCCCCGGCAGCGCAGGATGACGGAGTACTCCACGGGCCGGCACGTCGACAGCTATTCCGTGTCCTCAAAGCCATCCTGCGGGACGCTTACGGTGAGCGGGCGTGGCGGACGACCCTGCGAAGGGGGTCCAAGAGCCGGAGCACGTCCGCGAGAAGGCGGTCATCCCGTCCCTCGACTATGTGAAAACGGCGCTGACCGCCGCGGATCACATCCTTGCTCTGCGGCCCCCTTGGGCCTGTGGCTGTCCGGTCGGCCGTGTGGGTGTGCGGGTCAACTGATGCCGGCGATGCCGGTCAGCGGGTGGGGGAGGGACACGATCTCGCGTTCCCCTCGCCCGTCGGCCGGCCCGCCGGGCAGCGGGACGGCGCGGATGTGTCCACCGAGGTCGGACACGTAGGCGGTGCCCGCGTCGTCGTCGACGGCCAGGCCGATCGTCTCGGCGAACCCGCCGGCCAGGATCTGTGGTGTACCGCCGGGGGCACCCGCCGCCGGGACCGGGGCCCGATTGAGGGTGTTTCCGGCCGGGGGAGCGCCGCGGTCGGTCCAGTACAGCCAGTCGCCGTCGAGGTGCAGGTCGATCGGCTCCGGCAGGCCCGTCCAGAGCAGTTCGATGTCGCTGCGCCGCTCGGGGCTCTCCCCGGCGGGGAGCTCGAGGCCGCAGCGGAAGATACGGCCCTGGCCGCCCTTGGCCGGGCCCTTCTGAGTCCAGTAGAGGTGCCCGCGTACGGGGTCCACAGCCACGCCCACGCATTCCTGCGCGATGTCGCCGGGCGGGTTGACCACCAGGTCGGACAGGCCGCTGCCGTCCGTCCGGACTCGGCTCACCCGGCAGCCCTCACGGTCGCCCCAGTACAGGAACCCGGCGCCGTCCGAGGCCAGTTGCTTACCGGTGGTGATCGCTCCGGGCTCGACCACGTCCCGGCGGCCGCTGCCGTCCAGACGCACCGCGTGCACGCCGCCATTGCGCCGGGAGAAGTCCTGGGCGGCCTCCCCGGAGCCCTTGGCCGGATCGTGCGTCGGCGTGCCCATGGTGGTCCAGTAGACGACACCGGCCTCGACGACGATCCCGTCCGGGGCGGAGCCCGCGTCCTGGACCAGGGTTTCCATCCGGCCGTCCGCGATGCCGACCCGCAGCACGCTCCCCGGTACGGCCGTCAGTGCCAGCAGTTCGTCCCACATCTGGCTCTCCTCGTGTCCCTCGGCCTGGCCGGCGGGCGTGCCTTCCATGGCAGTGCGCTCCGCCCGGCGGTGCGACTGCAGATGGGCCGATCGGCGGAACGGATGGATGACATGGGAGAGGCCGTATGCCACCGAGTCCGGCCGCGGCTGAGCTCTGCCTCGAACGGTCCTCCCCGGTTTCCGACCGCATGGCGCGCGCTGAGACTGAGATTGCGAGGCGATTCACCATCGCAGCAATCGCAGCTGCCGCCACGAGAGCAGGAACCAGCATGTCCTTCGCGCTCCCCACGAACATCGAGAGCCGTCCGGTCGCGGTGATCGGCGCAGGCACCCTCGGCCGCAGGATCGCGCTGATGTTCGCCGACCGCGGCGGGCTCGTCCGGATCTACGACAAGTCCGCGCAGGCCGGCGAAGCGGCGCGCGCCTATGTCGAGGAGAACCTCCCCAAGGTCGCCGCGAAGATCCAGGGCGGCAAGCCGGGCTCGGTGGTCGTCACCAACGACATGGCCGAAGCCCTCGCGGACGCCTGGCTCGTGGTCGAGGCCGTGCCCGAACGCCTCGACCTGAAGAAGGAGATCTTCGGCGAACTCGACCGCACTGCGGCCCCCGACGCGATCCTGGCCAGCAACTCCTCCTCCTACGCGTCGAGCGAGTTCATCGACCAGGTCGAGCACCCGGAACGGGTGCTGAACATGCACTTCTACATGCCGCCCGCGCAGAACGCCATCGACATCATGTCCGACGGCCACACCGCTCCGGGCATCATGGAACTGCTCAAGAAGGAGCTGCCCCGGTACGGCGTGTACGCGTTCGAGGCTCACCAGAAGTCGACCGGCTTCATCTTCAACCGCATCTGGGCGGCCATCAAGCGCGAAGCCCTCGAAGTGGTCGCCGAGGGGGTGTCCACGCCGCAGGACGTGGACGAGATGTGGAAGATCAACACGGGTACCCCGGCCGGACCGTTCCGGATGATGGACCAGGTCGGCCTGGACGTGGTCCTGGACATCGAGAAGCACTACGCCGCCGAGAACCCGGCACTGCCCACCGGGCCGCGAGAGCTGCTGAAGAAGTACGTGGACGCAGGCCACCTGGGCGTCAAGACCGGGCAGGGCTTCTACACCTACAGCCACCAGGACTGAACTGCCCGCATCGCGGTGGGCTTCGTGGTCGCGCTCGCCTCCGGCTTCGCGAAGACCTGCTATGACGACCGCAAGGGCCTGTACCGCATGGCGCCCGCGCAGAGATGAAGCCACCCGGGCGGTCTGCCCCCCCGGCCGCGCCGCCGCTTCGCGTTGGCCGGGGAGTCAGGCCGGCCTGAGCTGTACGTTGTCGCGGTGCTGCGGGCCGCGAGGCCCGTAGTCGATGTCCGCGCCGGTGTTGCTGCTGGTCATGACCGCGGCGGGAGCGTCGTAGGGATCCATGACCGCTTCGATGAAGATCAGCGTGTCGTTGGGCGCGCTGAGGGCCTCCGCCAGGTCCGCAGTGGTCTTGACAACGAACGACCGCGCCGTGGTGTCCGGGCGGAGCACCCTCGGTAGATCCGCGTAGGCCCAGGTGGCGATGTCGTTGTACTGCTCGGTTTTGCCTAGGTAACCGCGTTCGATGGTGTATCCGCCGTTGTTGATCAGGAAGATCACCGGCTTGTGGTCGTGCCGGAGGATGGTCGACAGCTCCGGGGCGGTCAGCTGGAATGAGCCGTCGCCCAGGAACAGCAGGTGGCGACGGTCTGGTGCTGCGGTCAGCGTGCCGAGCAGGGCTGCGACCGAGTAGCCGATCGAGCCCCAGTTGATCGATCCGACGAAGGTGCAGTCCGGTGGCAGGTGCAGGCCGAGGAGGGCGTACGACGTGCCGTTGTCGAGGAGGAGCACGTCCCCGGACCGGAGGTAGCCCTGGATTGCTTGCCAGTACGCGGCCTGCGTCAGGTTGGTGGAGCCGCCTGCGGGTGTCTCCGCCGCCGTAGCCCCCCGCTGTGGTGCAGCGCGGCTCGTGACGTGCGGGACGGCGTCCCGTACGCCGCGGATGACTTCCTTGAGCGTCACCGCCTGATAGTTGTCATCGCCGATGTCCACCGAGTGGCTGCGGGCGTGGATCGTGTCGGCGGGCAGCGAAGCGGTGAAGTCGCCCGTGGTCACCTCGATCGGCCGGTAGCCGATGGAGAGCAGGCAGTCGCTGGTCTCGATCGCCGCGCGCACGTGCGGCTCGCTTGCCTGGCCGTTGTAGATGCCCACGTAATAGGGGAACGTTTCGTCGATGACCGCCTTGGCTGAGCTGATCACTGCTACGGCAAGCTGCATCTTCTCGGCCAGCCCCATGACGTCGGCTGCCACGCCGAACCGGTCCGCGTCCAGATCCACCAGGACCGCCGGTGACTTGGCGGCGGACAGGTGGGCTGCGATTGCGGTGATGCACGACCGCAGCCGTTCCGGGTCGCTGGGCGGTTGCGCGAGCTCGAGCGGGGCTTGCGGAACCTCGATGTCGAGATAGGCGATGTCGGAAGGCAACTCCATGTAGACCGGGAGCTTTTCCCGCCACGCGGTGAGGATCAGCCTGTCGATCTCGGTGACCGCGTTGTGCGGGGTCAGTCGCGCCTGCGCGGCGGTCACCTGCGCGTAGGCGCCGAGGAAGCGGTCCCAGGTGCCGTCGGCCATCGTGTGGTGCATCCCCAAGCCGCGATCGATGGACTTGAGCGGTATCGACCCGCAGATACAGGCCACCGGCACGTGCTCGCTGTAGGAGCCGGCTACCCCGTTGATCGCGCTCAGGGCGCCTACGGCGTTCGTCACGAGGAGCGCGCCCATGCCGTTCAGCCGGGCGTAGCCGTCCGCTGCATAGGACGCGTTCAGCTCACTGCAGTTGCCGACCCATTTCAGCGTGCCCGTGTCCTGGAGCTGCTGCAGCAGTTCGAGGTTGAAGTCACCAGGGACGCCGAAGAGGTGGCCGACGCCGGCCTCCTTCAGACGCCGGAGCAGGAAGTCGCCGATCGTCATCCATCGGCTCGGGCTGGTGGACATCGCCTGTGCCTCCGAAATCGCCGGTGTCGTCTCCGCCGGGAGCGGGAGCGGCTTATGTCCATTTTGCGATGAGAGATGGTTGGGGGCCTGTGGGGGTGTTCGCGCTTCCGCTCACGGGCGGATCAACCAGGGAGTTGCGGGCGGTCGCGTACCCCGGCCCCTGTGGTGGCGCCAGGGCACGCTGCAACGGCAAGATCGCCGGCAGAGTCTCTTGTCGGGCGCGGGGACGGGCGGACGCTCGCCCAGCGCACGCATGACGGCTCGGGCGGCCATCTGGTTGCGGGCCCAGGCCATCAGGAACGTGCCGTACCCCTCTCGCTCTGCTGGTCATCGGCTTCTCCGGGGTGAGCGCCACAATCCGCTGGACGTAGATGCCAGGCAGGTGGATCTGCGGGCACCGCCCGCTGCCGCTGATCCTGCCGGAGTCGCGGGGCACGGGGGCGACGCCGGCGCAGCCGGCGAGGCGGTCGTCGGTGCCGAAGACGTCCATGTCCCCGCCGGTGACTGCCAGGAACTCTGCGTCGACGATGACGCCCAGACCGGCCGATCCGGCGGGCGCGCGCTTGGTAGCCGGTCAAGCCGTCGACGAAGATCGGTCAGGTCGGCAAGAAGCGTTTGCGGGACATCTCGTCCTGAATACACCTCAGAAAAGCAGCAACGGGTCAGCGTGAGTCCTCGAACAGCTGCCGGCAGCTGACCACACATGAGAAACGATGTAGCCTCCGCACAACGCCCTTGACCTGCAGAAGCGGGCAGGGAGCAGACGAATCGGGAGTTTCCTCGTGTTCCGTACCATGTTCAAGTCCAAGATCTAGCGTTTGGGTGTTTCTGCAGGTCAGGGCCCTGATCGCCGCCTCCGGGTCAGCAAAAGGTCAGCATCAGGCCGGAGGGTGTCCGGCTTGCTGACCTGCACCCGTGGCAGGGGCCTGCTGTGCCGTCCGCCGCCCTGTTCGGAAGGCTTGATAGGTGGCTCGACAGCTCGCTCGTGGGATGGGGTCGTTCTTCAAGGAGTGCGGTTGTTCCAGGCCGACTCGTTGCCCGCATCCGTACACGATTCGGTTCCGGGACGCTCTCGGTAAGCAGCGTGAAGAGGCCGGCTACGGGACGCAGGACGACGCGATCGAGCGCCTGACTCAGATCTACGGGGAGAAGAAGAAGACGGCGCCGTCCGTTGCTGAGGCCCGCCGTGAACTCGGTCAGCAGACCGTCGCTGAATACGCGAAGCAGTGGCGCCCTCGGCAGCGCAGGATGACGGTAGTTGTCGGCGGTTCGGCGCCGTGTGTCCATGCGCGGTCGCGGTGGCACATGTGCAGCACTGCTGGGTAACGGCTCGGACCGGCTACACCGGTTGCCGCCGGGCAGCCCCGCGACGACAACCGGGCCGGCGGGTCGTACCGGCCTCGTGCGGCCTCGCGGCTCATTGCCGAACCGTTGGCCCTACGGGACGTGGTTCGCGCGTCCGGCCCGCCACCAGCCGGGTGCCACATCCTTCGGTGTGCCAACCCGCGGACGACAATTCACCTGCTGTGGATTTCGGAATCGTTCACCAGCCGAGCGCCAGCAGGCGCGCGGCGGTCAGCGGGTTCTCGGAGTCGGCCGCGGCGGCCAGCAGCCGGGCGGCTGTTCCGGCCGGCTCATCCGGCGGGATGACCAGGAGCACCCAACGTCCCACGGAGCCGCAGTCCAGGGAGATGACGTGCGTCTCGCCTCCGGGGCCGGCCGACTCCACGGCGATCACCCGGCCGGGCGCCATGACGGTGCGCGGGGTGTCGAACCATTCGGCGGGGTCCACGGTGACCCGAACCGTCGTGTCCGGGTCCGGCCCCAACGAGCCGACGAGCGAGGGAAGTTCGAGCTCCAGCGCATCGCAGTGCGGCCACCAGGCCCCGTTCAGCGGGCCGTGGCTGACGTCCGGGGTGAGGGCCAGGCGAGGCGTGGGCATGCGGTACGTGTGCGTGTCGGCCGAGGACGCGCCTTCGGCCGGTGCTCCGCCGGGTTCCATCGTGCGGTCCCGTCCCGGGAGCCGTCGGACGACTGCCCGTTTCGTCACTCGCCGGGAACGGCACCGCCGGTCGCGCTGCGCGAAAAGCTCTCGGTGCGGTCAGGCTACCTCTGGACGAGGAGAAGAGGGCGGGTCAGTCGTCCGGCTGTGCCTCCTCTGGCTTCACCCGGTCCTCCTGTTCCTCCTCTTCCTCCTCCAGTTCCTCCATCAGACGGATGCCCGCGTGCGTCAGCGAGACGGTGGCGGGGGTGTGGTGTGATGTCCAGTCCACGCTGATCAGACCCTCGTCGGTCAGATAGGCGCAGGCGGCGGAGAGGTCCTCGTCGGGCAGGGCCAGCTCGGCGCGCAGCGCCGATCCATTCACCTCGGGGCGGTTGCGCTCGACGGCCCCGTACAGGGATCGCAGGACCGCCTTCCGGTTGTTCTTGCGTTCGCGGAGTTTCGTCATGGCTGTCGTTCTCCGGTTTGACGGCCGCGCGGGGACAAGGCGACGGCGGATCCTCGGGCCGCTCGGATCCGGGTCACACCTCGTCGGCGTGTGTCTGTGTCTGCTCTGTCGAGGTGCTGGTCGTGAGCCAGGACTGTGCGGGTTCCGCCGCTTGAGCGGTGTCGAGGGGTGATGTGGAGCCGGGTCCCTCCTGCGTGGCCCGCGGGATAGCTGCGCTGCTCGGTCGAGGCGAAGCAGCGCCGGAGCACTTCGGCGACGCGCCGGGCGACCTCCGGCGTCGCGGCCACGATGCGGACCTCGGCCTGGCCTTCGGAGGGAAAGGGCTCGTGCTTCATACGGACCTCCTGGCAGGTGAGGGAGCAACCCCGACCGAGGTCGCTGCCCGACGCCCGTCGTCGGTGCGAGCTGCGGCGTGTCACCACGGCCACCCCCTTTTTGAAGGGTATGCCGGGCAAGGGAGCGTGCGTGCCACGACCGACCCCTCGCGCAAGACCGGTGCTCTCCCGGAACGGGCTGTCGCAGTCGTCGGCCGCCGCCGCGCAACCGTGGCGGGACCGGCCGGGAGTACGGTGGAGACACCGAGGGCATGCCGGGCATCGGCTCCGGCACCGGTGCCGCTCTCGGTGATCGGCGACGCCGGGTGGGCCTGGTCCGCGCCCGGGGCAGGGTCCGACCCATGAGCGCGCACATGCTCCTCCCGACGACCTCGAACCTCCCCGCGCCCCAGCCGGCACCGGGCAGGTCGTACACGCGCAGGCCGGGCCGACCGATGCGGGAGCAGGGATCCTCGCCCCACGAGGGAGAACGCCTCCGCCCGCTGACGCGCGGCCAGGTCGAGGACCGCCTGCAGGAGCTGGGCGACCTGTACGCGGAGGTGTCCGGCGGCGGCCCATGGGCGTGGAACGAGGCGCGTGCCGCCTTTCTGCGACACCTCGCGGCCGACGCACGACGACCGGGGTTCTCGCTGCTGATCGCGGAGACCACGGTCCTGACCGGATGCGCCTACGGCTTTCCCGTGAGCGGCGCCGGTCCGTGGTGGGCGGGCTTCGACGGAGACGTTCGGGAGAGCCTGCTCCGCCGCGTCGCCCCCGGGCGGCTCTTCGTCGTCTCCGGGATCGTCGTCCCGTCCCGCGTGCGCCGGGAGAACCAGGGCCGTGCCTGGAACCTCGCCCGGCGCCTGCAGCGGCGACTGCTCGCCGACCACGGCTCCGCGCTCGGAGTCACGTTGGTGGAAGCCTGGGACGTCGGCATGGTTGAGACGTTGAGGTCGTGGGGGTGGCGGAGCGCCGGAGACGACACCCGCACGGCCGGACCGCCCGGCTCGTGCCGCGTGCTGGTGCTGACTGCGGGGGCGTGAGCAGCGCCGTCATCGATCACGGCCCGCCCCGGTCAGCGCACGGGCAGGCGCCGGGCGAGGAGGGCGATGTCGTCGGTGCTGCCGGGTGGCATCCGGGCGGACAGCTGGTCGCACAGGGTGTGCAGCGGTTCGTGCGCGAGGGCGAGGGCATGGCGGCGCAGTCGGCCGAGCCCGCTGTCCAGGTCGCTGCCCGGAGCCTCGATCAGGCCGTCGGTGTACAGCAGGAGCGCGGACCCCGGCGGCAGGGCGCGAGCGGCACTCGGACGATGACTGCCGACGCCCAGGTGGGTTCCGAGAATCAGTCCCTGCCCGACTTCGAGGTACTGCGCGTTCCCGCCGGGGGGCAGCAGCAGGGGAGGCGGGTGCCCGGCACTGGTCCAGCGAAGCGTCCAGGGGCCGGTGCCCGGGCCTTCCAACCGGGCGAGGACGAGGGTGGCCATCGGCACGGTCGTGATGGCGTGCATGGCGTCGTCGAGGCGGTCCACGACGGCACCGGTCGGCCCGGTGTGGTCCCAGGAGAGGGAGCGCAGGACGCCGTGCAACTGCGCCATGCCGGCCGCGGCGGCCAGATCGTGGCCCACGACGTCGCCGATGACGAGGGCGAGCGCGCCGTCCCTCAGCGGGAACGCGTCGTACCAGTCGCCACCGATCTGCGATCCGGCCGGAGCGGGCTGGTACCGGGCGGCCAGCTGGATCCGGCGGTGCTCGGGCAGTGCAGGAAGAAGGTTGCGCTGCATGGCCTCGGCGACCTCGCGCTGATGGCCGAACCGGCGGGCGTTGTCGATGACCGGGCCGACCCGGCGGCCGATGTTGCTCGCCACGTCCAGATCGCCGGTGTCGAAGGGCCGTGCCGTGCCGGGTCGGTGCGGACCAGCGTCAGGGCGCCGGTGACCTGCCGTCCGGTGCCCAGTGGCACCGTGACGACCTCTGACGCACCGGTCGCTGAGAGGAAGGCGCTGTGAACCGCGGCCAGGGGGAGTCGAGCAGTGTCTCCGTGTCTGCCCGGTCCTGCAGGATGGGACCGCCTCCGTTCGGCACCTGGGCCAGGGGCGAAGGGGCCGTCTCTCCGGCCGGGGGTAAAAGTTGACCACGCCAGTCCTCCTGTCCGGCGTCACGGCCCTCAGGCCCGGTCACGGCCACCCGGTGCACCTGACGGGAGCGGACCCGGAGGTCTACCGCCGCCCCGTCGCCGAGGCGGGGAACCAGAAGCCGGCTCAACCGGGCGAGGGCCTCGTCCACCTCCAGGGTCTGGCCGAGCACCTCGGTGATCTCCGCGACGAGTGTCAACCGCTTGGTGAGACTCTCTAGAGCGGTCGTATGAGCGGCTCGTTCCGGCTGTTCGGTGCGTTCTGCCTGCTCCGCGGGTTCCGCGCGTTTCCCTGTGGGCATGGCCGTCCGCCGCTGTCTCGACGATGAGCACGACCATGCCCTGGGAGACGCCGTCCTGCATCAGGGGAGTGGCCGACCAGGCGATCGGTACCAGCCGTCCGTCATCCCGCAGACACCTGCCGTCGTCCACGCGCGCCGAACGCCCCTCGCCGAGTGCCCGCAGCAACGGGCAGCGCTCTCGTGGGATCCGGGCGCCTCCCGGGTCCCGATGGCACAGGTCATGCAGTCCTGCCCGTACATCGCCGCTGCCGGGCGCCCCAGCAGCCGCTCGGCGGCCGGGTTGACCGCGACGATCCGCCCGGCCGGGTCGATCACCGTCACCGCCGTGCCCAGCTGCCCGACGACCCGATGCCACAGCCACGGTTCCGCTGGCGGCAGCCGCCGCTCCCGCTCTCCGCCGGGCCTCACGCCCTCCACCACGTCGCGCACCCCCTCGCGGGACACTCCGCCGCCGGGGCCCGGCCCCCGGGCCACCGGAACTCCGGTGAACCGATGGTCCCGTGGGAACCCGGCCGCACGGTTGTCACGATGATCCGCTGGGCGATCGGCGCGTGCCGCTACTCCGGCGGGCGGCTGGGGCGGGCCCGATCACTGCCGGTCTCGACCAGGATCTGCCCGGCCTGCCGGAGATTGCCGGTGCGGACCGCCTCGGCCATCGCGGCCCTCGCCGCGGGCGGGGGCGTTTCCGGCGGGATCACGAGCAGCGAGAAGAGGTCGCGGTCGCCACGGGTCACGAGGGCGGTGTCGTCACCTACGACTGAGGAGTCGATGCGCACGACGCGTCCGTCGACAGTCATCCGGGTCGGCAGCTCGTCCCAGGCGTCCCGGTCCAGGCCGACGCGGGCGATGGGGCCGAGCCGATCGGTCAGCGAGGCGATCAGGCCGGGCAGCTTGGCACCTGGGTTCCTTGAGCGGGGCCACCACGCCCCGTCGAAAACGCCCTCACGGTCGTGGGTCGTCGTGAGCCGCAGGAGTGCCGTTCCGGGGCGCAGGCATTCGTACACACCGTCCGCCAGTAGTCCTGCCGGGGGAGAGGGCTCGGAGACGGCCATGGAACTCACCTGCCTGTCGGTGCCGGCAGGCCGCCGACCGCCGATGGCGGTGAGTTAGCGACTGCCGCCGAGGGCATCACCGCCCTCGCTACCACGCTACTTTCCGCCCGGCCGCCGCCGTGTACCTCCCGGACGACCGCTTCGTCTCCACGCGCATGCCTCCGGCGGCTGGAGCGGTGCAGGAACGCCTGCCCGAGCAGCCGACCCCTCCGAACGAAGGCACCCCCTGGTGCGAAATACTCTCCCGATGAGTTCACGCACTTCCCCGATCAGTCAGCCGATCACCATACGGAGGGCCGTCGCGCGGGATGCCAAAAGGCTCACACGGCTAGTGCGTGGCTCAGGCGCCTACGAGGGTAAGTACGCAGCCGCAGTCGCGGGCTACCGGGTCGGCCCTGATTACATCGAGGCCCACCGCGCCTACGTAGCCGTCGGCTCCGACGAGCATGGAGGCCGGGTCCTCGGGTTCTACTCGCTCGTCCTCGCTCCACCGGAGCTCGACCTGCTGTTCGTCGCCGACGAAGCGCAAGGACGGGGTATTGGACGACTGCTCGTCGCGCACATGCAATCCGAGGCCCGTGCCGCCGGGCTCGACCGTGTCATGGTCGTGTCGCACCTTCCCGCCGAGGACTTCTACCACCGCGTCGGTGCCGTACGGATCGGGACCGCCCTCGCGAACCCGCCCGCGGTCCTGTGGGACCGTCCCCAATTCGAGTTTCGCATTCCTGCGGAATGACGCGGTGTGCCGGTTCGCAGGGCACCGGCTTCGCCTGCATGGCGCGCTCCGTGTCGGCCGTCGTCTCTGCCGTCGTCTCTGCCCTGGCGAGGGGATCGCCTGCGTCGGCGGCCTCTCCCTCACCCGAGGCCGACGATCTGGAAGAGGCGTGCGGCGGCCCCGCCCGGGGAGTCCGTCGCGGGCGGGGCCGCGGCCGGAACGGGGACCGTGCTGCCGGGCTGTGGCTCAGGCGTCGATGATGACGGGGATGATGAGGGGCTTGCGGCGATAGGTGCGGAACGCCCAGTTCGCCACGGCGCGGGCGAGGAGTTGTTCGAGTTGGCGCGCGTCCCCGACACCTTCCTCGGCCGCGGCGGCCAGGGTCTTCTCGATGACGGGGATGACCGGCTCGAAGGTGGCGTCGTCGTGGACGAAGCCGCGGGCCAGGAAGTCGGGGGCCTCGGCGAGGGCGCCGGTGTCCGCGTCGACGATCGCCACCACCGTGACCACGCCTTCGGCGGCGAGGGTAAGGCGGTCCTTGAGGGACGCTTCGGTGGCGCCGCCGACTTCCATGCCGTCCACGTAGACGTTGCCGGCGGGGACCTTGCCGGTGATGGACGCGCGTCCGTCGATCAGGTCGACGACGACGCCGTCCTCGGCGATGACGACCCGGTCGGGGTCGACACCGGTGCGGATGGCGAGGTCGGCGTTGGCCCGCAGGTGGCGCCATTCGCCGTGCACGGGCATGACGTTGCGGGGTTTGACGATGTTGTAGCAGTAGACGAGTTCGCCGGCGCTGGCGTGCCCGGAGACGTGCACCTTGGCGTTGCCCTTGTGGACCACGTGGGCGCCCCACCGGGTGAGTCCGTTGATCACCCGGTAGATGGCGTTCTCGTTGCCGGGGATGAGGGAGCTGGCGAGCAGGACGGTGTCGTCCTTGCCGATGCGGATCATGTGGTCGCGGTTGGCCATCCGTGACAGCGCGGCCATCGGTTCGCCCTGGGAGCCGGTGCACACCAGCGTGATCTTGTGGTCCGGGAGCTTCTCCAGCTCCTTCGTGCTCACGACCAGACCGGAGGGGACCTTCAGATAGCCCAGGTCACGGGCGATGCCCATGTTGCGGACCATCGACCGGCCGACGAAGGCGACCTTGCGGCCGTGCTGGTGGGCGGCGTCCAGGACCTGCTGGATGCGGTGCACATGGCTGGCGAAGCTGGAGACGATGACCCGGCGCGGCGCGGTGCGCATCACCTGCTCGATCGCCGGGTTCAGCTCTCGCTCGGAGGTGGTGAAGCCCGGTACTTCGGCGTTGGTGGAGTCGGTGAGGAACAGGTCCACGCCCTCCTCGCCGAGGCGGGCGAAGGCGCGCAGATCGGTAATGCGGTCGTCGAGAGGGAACTGGTCCATCTTGAAGTCGCCGGTGTGCAGCACCATCCCGGCCCGGGTGCGGATCGCGACCGCGAGGCTGTCGGGGATGGAGTGGTTGACCGCCACGAACTCGCAGTCGAAGGGCCCGAAGCCACGCCGGTCGCCCTCCCGCACTCGCACCGTGCGCGGCCGGATGCCGTGTTCTTTGAGCTTGGCCTCCAGGAACGCCAGCGTCAGCTTGGAGCCGACGACGGGAATGTCGGACCGCTCACGCAGCAGGTACGGCACGCCGCCGATGTGGTCCTCGTGACCGTGGGTGAGTACCACGGCCACGATGTCGTCCAGCCGGTCCCGGATCGAGGTGAAGTCCGGCAGGATCACGTCCACGCCGGGCTGGGTCTCCTCGGGGAACAGCACGCCGCAGTCGACGATGAGCAGCTTGCCCGCGTGCTCGAAGACGGTCATGTTGCGGCCGATCTCACCCAGGCCGCCCAGGGCGATGATCCGCAGCCCTCCTTCGGGAAGGGGCGGGGCGGCTTTCAGCTCGGGGTGCGGATGACTCATACCCTGACGGTACCCGGAGAACGGGACAGGGTGATCCCTTGCCTGTGGGATCCGACGAGTGCTCGATACCACCCGCGGCCGACGACGTACTGGCGCTCAGGTCGGCATCCGTCTCATCTGCCCGCTGCCCCGGCCCCAAGACAGAGGGCGGCGGCAACCGCAGCGACCGCCGCGGGTGCCGGGGTGCTTCGCGGGTCGTGCGGGCGGTGAGCACCCCGCCCGCGATCACACAGAAGGAGCAGGGCGAACCGACGGCCAGGGCATGCGCTCAGGCCGCTGAAGTATCGAGGTCGAACGTGATGTCGACCTTCGAAGTCCGTTGTGGTCGGCCAGAGCCACAGCTTCCGGCACTACTTCGCATCGAACGCGCTCGGTAACGGGATACCGATCACTGATGTGGCGGCGGGTCCTCGGCCCCTGCGGTGAAGGGCTCACTGACCACCTCGACGTCGAACCGTCGTCCCTGGCCTGACTTGTCGGCGAGCCGATCAGGAAGCATCTGGGCCATGCGCTGCGCGATCTCCGTCGGCGCATCCGGATCCGCCAGGAGAGCCACGACCGTAACGTCCTGAGACGACACCCGCATGACTCCTTATCGTCGGCTGCCCTCGCGATCGCACGTGGCCACAGGATGCCCCCGAGGTAACGCCGACGCCGCGTGACACGCTGGCCCCTGCCAGCATGTGCAGGCGGTACGGTCGGATCTCCTCGTCCTCCCCGTGCGGGTCCTGCTCCACCACGGGGCCACGGTTGCGTGCGCCACCACGGAACACCAGACTCCGCGCCACCCGGTCGGCACCGCACGCCGCGCCACCGGACACCCTGCTTCGGTGTCCTGCCCGGAAGTGCAGGCCGTTCACCGCCGGTTCTGGTGCTACCCGCTTGCGAGGTCCTGGGCTCACCGGTTCATCTCTGGTTTTCGTAGTTGATGCATTCGCATTTTCCCTGTGTGAGGGACCAGCGCCGGACAGCCTCGGCGCCGACGACCTGGCGACGGCCGATGGTGGGGGCTGACCGGTCGCGGATCGCCTCTCTGAACGACGCTGGATTGCCGTTCGCACGGTGAAGCCGCAGGTGTTCCACCACGGCCTGAGAGGGGAGGATGGACGTGAGCCACGAAGGAGGCCCGTCATGAAATCCGGAGCCCCTGATTACGACGCCTGGTACTCGCGCACACCCTCGCAGGCCGAGGGCGAGCGGGACGAGACGGACGAGCGTACCGCAACGGAACAGCACCCGGACGTCCCCCGGAGCGAGCCATCCCAGGCGGAGGGCGAGCGGGGCGACGACGCCTAGCGCCAGGACTACCCGTCGCCGGGGGCCGGGAGAGGGTGCACTTTTTCCGGCGCCGTCACCGGTTCCCGGCCCGCCTGCCGTCCAGCAGTCCGTGCAGGTGCGCGGCGGCGTTCTCGATGTCCGCGTATTTCTGCTGTCCGGCGCGTACCTCGGCAGAGAGCACACCGCAGCGGTGGACGCGCTCCGTAGGGGAACTTGTACCGGCCCTTGGTCTCCTCTCCCATCTCGTCATCGATGCCCAGGTACCATCTGGCGTACTCGTTGAATCCGTGCTCCTCGAGGTAGGCATTCTCGTCCGCTGCCGAAGGCCGGTGCTCGCTCCACTCATCCCGGTCGTCCAGGACGATCCGGCCCTCTTCGGTCAGTTTCTCTGCGTGGTTGAACGCCATCGCGTTCAGTCTCACCGTCATGCCGTTCACCGCCCCATCGACAGTCGTGTTCAGATGTCGACTGCTGCCGCCCGGATATCCTGTCGAGCCTGCCCCATCAGCTCGTTCAAGTCACCGACCTCAGGAGTGGGTTCCCGCGCGCGGCGCGTACCGTCCAGGCGTCGGCGCGGGCAGTTCCTTCTCCTCGCCGGGGATGGCCGGAACGACAGGCGCCGCGAGCCGCACCTCCGCCATGGCCGTGCAGCGCCTCGACGAGGAGATCGAAGAACTGGTCCGGGCCCTCGAAGAGAGCGGGCTCGCCACGCGCGAAGGGCTCGAGCAGGCTGTCCATGGCCGGTCGTGGGAACCCGGGCGCTTCGCAGGGACCTTCCTCGTGAACGCCGACGGCACGATTGCGTACCGTCGGACCGCGACACTGCCGCCGAACAGCTTCTCTCGTCAGGAACTGCTGAGCGCCCTGGACGACTGAGAGCGCCCCCTGGCCCGACGAGCCCCGACTCGTGCGCGACCAGCCAAAAGCCCGAGTGAGCCGGCCGAACCACGTATGAGTCCTGAAAAACATGGGAAAACTGCCCGAACAAGCGACTGGTTGTAAGGTGTGGAAACAGCCCTTGACCTGCAAAAGTGCAGGCAGGGAGCAGATAAACTGGGAGTTTCTCCGTGTTCCGTACCATGTTCAAATCCAAGATCTAGCGTTTGGGTGTTTCCTCAGGTCAGAGCCCTGATCGCCGCTTCTGGGTCAGCAAAAGGTCAGCATCAGGCAGGACGGTGTCCGGCTTGCTGACCTGTACCCGCGGCAGGGACCTGCTGCGCCGCCCGGCGCCCGCTTCAGGCCGAGTCGCTGCCCGCACCCGTACACGATTCGGTTCAGGGACGCTCTCGGCGAGCAGCGGGAAGAGGCCGGCTACGACACGCAGGACGACGCGGTCGAGCGCCTGACGCAGATCTACGCGGAGAAAAAGAACACGGCGCCATCCGTTGCCGAGGCCCGCCGGGAACTCGGTCAGCGGACCGTCGCGGAATCCGCGAAGCAGTGGCGGCCCCGGCCTGCGGGACGCCTATGGCAAGGGCGCTATGGCAGACGACCCTGTAAAGGGGGTCCAGGAACCGGAGTACGTCCGTGAGAAGGCGGTCATCCCATCCCTCGGCTATGTGAAAACGCCGCTGACCGTTGCGGATCACGTCCTCGCCCTCGACGAGCTGCGTGCCACGGCCGCCGAGAGATCGCCCAGCACAAGGAAGACGTCGAAGCTCTCGTCGGCGCCCTGCACCAGGCCACGGTCGAAAACCAGATCCTGCGCCAGCAGCTCGGGCAGCGCGCTGCCATCGTCCACGGGCTGCCCCCCTCAGCCTCGGCCGCCGACGGCCCACGCGGAACGTGACCTTCACGGCAGGTGAAGCCGACCTCGGCGAGCGACCTAAAGGATCATGCAGGTGGTGGTGGCGTGGGCGATCAGTTTGCCCTGGTCGTCTAGCACCTTGCCTTCAGCGGTCGCCGTACGGCGGCCAGCGTGGATGACGGTGCCCTCGGCGGTGAGGGTCTGGCCGTCGGTGCGGGCGGCGCGGATGTAGTTGACCTTGAGTTCGAGGGTGGTGTAGCCGGTGCCGGCGGGGAGGGTGGTGTGGACGGCGCAGCCCATGGCGGAGTCGAGGAGGGTGGCGGCGATGCCGCCGTGGACGGTGCCGAGAGGGTTGGCGAAGTCGGGGCGGGTGTCGAGGGAGATGACGATGCGGCCGTGGGCGACCTCGTCGAAGCGCATGCCGAGCAGGCGGCCGATGGAGGGGATGTCAGTGGGGCGTTCGGTCTGCACCCAGCGCATCAGTTCCAGGCCGGTCATGGCGGTGAGGTCGGTGGTGGTCACGGGTCGTTCTCCTTGCGTGGTGCTGGTGGTGCCGCCCCGAGGGGCAGGGTGTTCATCAGGCGGGGAGGGGCTGGACACGGGCCGGAACGTGCTTGTGCCAGGGGGTTCCGGCGATGGGGTCGCGCCAGGTGAGTCAGTGAGGGTGTTCAGGGCGACACCGGTGCGTTCGTTGCCGCCGTCTTGGGTGGGCAGGTCGAGGCCGAAGCCGTTCGGCAGGGCCGCGTGCCCGGGCTGCAGGCGGGCGTCGCTCTCGACCACCGCCTCAGCGGTGCCGCGCGACGCGGTGAGCTGGGTGAGGGCGTCGCTTCGGACAGGCCCAGCTGTTCGGCGTCGTGCGGGCTGACGCGCAGGGCGTCCTGTTGGTCGCGCTTGTGCCAGGTGTTGTCGCGGAAGATGGTGTTTGCGGTGAACGCCCTGATGCGGTGGGCAGTTGGGGCAGCCCGTGCCCCGGGGGACGGCGCCCGGGGCACGGCTTGGTGCGGTCGGTGAGGTGCTGGTCAGCCGAGCGGGTTGGTGGTGTCGCGCAGGGTGGCCAGGGCCGGTGCGTACATGCGGGCCTTGATGGTGCCGAGGGTGTCGCCGGCCTTGTTCACCTGTGCCTGGGCGATCTCGATCGCGGTGGAGCGCACGGCTTCCTCGGTGACGGCCTGGTCGACGATGCCGGTGGCCGCGGCGTCGGCGCCGCCGTAGCGGCGGGCGGTGATCATGGCCTCGTGCGCGGTCTGCGGCGCCAGCCGGGATTGGATGAGGGCGGCCATGCCGGGGGTGAAGGGGATGTTGATGTCCGCTTCCGGCAGGCACCAGTAGCCGCGGTCGGCGCGCATGACGCGGAAGTCGTGAGCGAGGGAGAACATCGCGCCGGCGGCGAAGGTGTGCCCCTGCAGCGCGGCCACCGTGATGACCGGCAGCGACAGCATCCGCGCGAACAGCTCATGGACGGTGACGACGTAGTCCTGATAGTGGTCGGTGTGGCCGGACAGCCAGTCCAGGTCGAGCCCGTTGGAGTAGAACTTGCCGGTGGCGGCGGTGACCAGGGCGCGAGGGCCTTCCGCCTTCTCCACCTCGTCGAGCGCGGCGCTGACGGCGGTGAGCCAGTCGGGGTGGAAGCGGTTCTCTCCGTCTCCCAGGTCGAGGACGAAGACGTTGTCCTGACGGTCGAGTGAGGGCATGGCGACTCCTTCGGGCTGAGCTGACTTGGACAAGCGACTGCGGGCTACGGCCGGGGACCGGATTCGGCACTGGGGCGGTCGCGCAGGGCGTGGAGGAGCAGGTCGTGGATCTCGGCGGCGGCTGCCTCGATCGGGGCGGTGCTCCGTTCGGCCCGGCACATGATCACCGCGCCTTCGACGGCGGCGATCATGAAGGCACCGAGTCGGCGGCTGCGTTCCTCGGTCAGGCCGTGCCGGGCGAGAAAAGCCGTGAGGGCCTCCTGCCAGCGGGCGAAGACTGCGGCGGCCGAGCGGGCAAGCTGGGGTGCATCGTCGTTGGTCTCCACGGCCACCGCCACGATCGGGCAGCCGGCCCGGAAGCCGCTCTCCACGAGCCGGTCACGCCACAGCCGGAAAAACGCGTCGACGGCCGCCACCGGGTCATCCACCTGCATCGCGGTTTCGATCAGCCCCGTGAGGAAGTCCCCCGCCAGTGCCAGCGCCTCCTCGATGAGCTGCGCCCGCCCGCCGGGGAAGTGGTGATACACCGAGCCCCGGGGAGCTCCGCTGTGGGCGAGCACACGGTCGATGCTGGTCGCGCTCGCACCGTATTCACGCAGCAGGGCTGCAGCACTGAGGACCATCCGGTCACGGCTTTCACTCCTGCGCGGGCTCATCTGCTCACCAGCTTCCCCATGGCCATACGGGCCACCAAACGGTCTACCTGTCAGTAACTTAAGGTGTATGCCATAGAACATGCAAGAGGGGTTGCGGGTCAGGACTCCGACGTCCCGGTCCAGGCCCTCACGCAGCCGCGCGTCCAGAGCCGGCAGCTACCCGTCGAGCCACTGCTCCTGCGGTTCTTCGCCGCCGCCAATGTCATTGCCAGTGTGGTGGCGGGCTTGGGGGCGGCGTTCATCGCGGACGACCCGGCAAAGGGGGTCCAGAAGCCGGAGTACGCCCGCGGGAAGGCGGTCATCCCGTCCCTCGACCATGTGAAAACGGCCCTGACCGCCGCGGATCACATCCTTGCTCTCGAGATCGTCATGATGGTGGGCTGCGGCTTGCGAAACGGGGAAGCCCGGGCAGTGAACGTCAACAACGTTGTGGCGGATGACGTCTACCGGGTGCAGAGCAGATCCACTCCAACACGCACTGCCGACGAAGCTGAAGCACCGCAAGGCAGGGGAGTTCCGAGAGGTTCCTCTGCCGCGCTCGCTGCGGGAAGCGAGGGAACGCCACGAGGAGAAGCACGGCACCACGAAAGACGGCTACCTGCTGCGCGGTCCGAGCGGCTCTTCATGGGCCGGGGCTCCGTCGTTCTCGCGGTTGGCCCGACGTGGCCGGTATGGGCCGTGGTGCCGGTGCCCGCGGGAGTGGTGTGTCACCACTCGATGGCGCGTCCGTCGACGGTCGTTCCGGGGTAGAGGTGTTCGGCAGTCAGGGCCAGCATGGTGGGATTGATGCGGTCCAGGTGGCGCAGCAGCATCAGATCGGCGAACTCCTTGGCGTGGCGGGCGACGGCGGCCACTTCCTCGGTGTCCTGCAGGTACTTGCGGGTCTCGTCCAGGTGGCGGGGGTCGTCGTCGTTGGCGGGGTTCTTGTGTCCGGCGACGACTGCGCGAGGGTGGACCGCAGCTATCTTGTCGATGGCGGCGATCCAGTCCGCGCGCCGCTCGGGCAGCGGCCGGGCCTTCTCGCCGCCGGCGAGGTAGGGGTGGACGCCGTTGTAGACGATGTCGCCCGCGACGACGAGGCCGATGGACGGCACGTGCACGAACGTGGTGTCCGGCCCGTCGCTGTCGCCGGCCTCGACGAACCGGACCTCCTCGCCCTCCAGGAGGAAGGTGTAGTCGTCGATCACCTCGGGCAGCACGATGTCCTTGACGATCTGGCCGGGAAACTGGCTGTTCCAGAACGCCATTCGCTTTCCGGCGGTGAACTCCGCCAGGGCCACGGTGCCCTCGGTGGCGATCATCCGCGCGTCGGGAAAGTGCTTGGCGACCTCGGAGAAACCGAACCAGTGGTCGCCGTGGCCGTGAGTGGTGTACATCGCGACCAGGTTCTTGCCCGAGGCCAGCACCCACTCGGCCACCTGCCGGGACTGCTCCTCCAGGTGCGGGGCGTCGATCAGGATGGCGTCCCGCTCCCCGTAGATGAGGGTCGCCGACATCGGGGACCAGGCCGGCAGCGGCCGGACCGAGGAACCATCGGGCAGGACCGCCCGGGGAGGAAGGGTGACGAGGACGTCGTATTCGAGAGCCATGATTGTCCGCTTTCTGCACTTTCAATGCTCTATTCCTATTTTTGCCAGACCATCCGAAATGGTTCCTGTCGGGTCGGTGAACTCGTTGTCGCCGAGTCTGTGGGGGCACGTGATGCGCCCCTCGGTGAGCGCCGCGTGTCTGGGCTGCGCGCGTAGTGTGCGGCGCTCGCAGTCATCGGCCGGAGCCGGCTCGGCGACAAGTTGTTGGTGGCGGTGACGGCAACGCATGATCAGGTGTGTGCTCTCGGCCGCGCCGAAATCCCCAAATGGAGTGGCTTGTTACCTGTCGGTGCACCGAGTGCGAGAGGCGCTCCTACCACCTCGCCTGGCCGCGGAGGACCGGTTGTGCCGTCGTGATCCGCCCCGATCTGCTGGAAGTCCTGGCTGAACGGGCGCCTGCAACCGTCGTCATCCGAGACTTTTTCATGCGCATTGGGTATGGCGAAGAGCGGAAATAGAGCGCAAGCGCTCGGTCGTGTGGTGGAGGAGCGCGTCGCGCCCTGGTCCTCTACCTCACCGCCGCTGACCCCAGTTGGCAACTTGCTCTGGATCTCTCGACTTACCTGATGACTCATCAGGTAAGTCAGCATCCAATCGGCATTGGACCGGGAGAGTCTTCCGTACATGCTCCTGGTCGACGGCTTCGCGGCAGCTTGTTTCGCGCAGATCGCGCAGGTGAGGAACCTGCTCGCCACGGCGCACGATGTTCTGGAAGGTCTTCGAGTCGAAGGTATGCCCGTGTACAGTGAACAACGCCTTTGACCTGCACAAAGCAGGCAGGGAGCCGTCTTCCAGGAGTCCAAAGTGCTGCGTACTCTGTTCAAGTCCAAGATCTAGCGTTTGGGTGTTTCCGCAGGTCAGAGCCTTGATCGCGGCCTCCAGGTCAGCAAAAGGTCAGCATCAGGCAGGACGGTGTCCGGCATACTGACCTGCGGCTGTGGCAGGGGCCTGCTGCCTCGCCCATCGCCCTGCTCGGAAGGCTTGATGCGTGGCTCGGTTCCGGGATGCCCTTGCTAAGCAGCGAGAAGAGGCCGGCTACGACACAGCGCGGTCCCGGAACGGATGAGGTAGAGGAAGAGGTCGTAGGCGCGCGAGCGGTCCGATGTCATGGCCGGCGCGAGGAGTTCGGGCTGCGCACTCGGAGAAGGGTTCGTCCTTCGGTTTGAGACTGAGGTCGAAGTAGAAGCGGAAGCGGCGGATCTCCGGGTTGGCGGCCAGGGAGCGCAGGAGTGTGCTCTTGCCACTCCCCGGACGACCGGTGACCAGGAAATGGAAGCGCCGTTCCCGCGGCACCGGGGCTCACGGCCTGCGGATCTGCGACTGGGCACGCGTCGAGGCGCGGCCCTGGCACCGGCCCGACCGCCGTCACTGGGTGATTGCCCGCCGCAGCGTCGCCCGCCCGCAGGAGATCTCCTACTACATCGCGTACTGCCCCGCCGAGACCACCCTGGACGAGCTGATCCGCATCGCGGGCAGCCGATGGGCCATCGAGATGTGTCAACCACAGTGCACTCATAAATGGGAACTGGCTGTTTGATCTCCGTCTTGGGCCGGGATGGGTGGCTCCGTGTCGGTCCAGCGTCGTCGGGTGTACCAGCCGGGCGGGCGGGTGCGTCGCTTGCGGAGTTCGGCGAGTTCGGTGGGTCCGGCGTGGAGGATCCAGCGGTAGGGGCGCCGGGACTCCTTGCGGGCGTTCACCCAGCCGCGGTAGATCCACGAGTAGAGGGTCACTGCGGGCATGTCGAGTTCGGCGGCGAGATCTTCCAGCCACCACTCATCGCGGCCGGGTTCTTCACCGGGGGCCGCGGCCGACCGGGAGCGGGCGGGCGGCAGGCAGCCGAGTTCGCGCAGGATCTCCTTGACCGCGCTGGCGCTGATCCGGTTCCCGCGTCCGCGGGCCGGGCGGAAGCCCTCCGCGTGCAGGCGCCGGGCGATCGCCTCGGCGCGATGTCCCTGCCCGGCCAGCTCGCGGACACGCTCCTTGATCTGCGGGAAGTAGCTGAGCTGTTGCAGGAGGGCGACGGGGCGGGCGGTCTCGCCGGTGGTGGTCCTGCCGCCGGCCCAGGTGATGGTGACGGTGACGCGTTCGCTGGTGCCCAGCACGGTGACGGTGACCTGCTCCACGAGCGCGCGGATGATCTCTTTGCGGTCGGCGGCGGTGGTCGTCGGCGCACTCCACAGGCCCGCGATGTCGCCGGCCAGCTCGGTGATGGCCCGCTGCTCGGCGGCGGTGAGGGTGCGCGGACGGGTCAGGGTGAAGCGGTCGTACTCCTCCTGCAGGGTCTGCTGGGTGGCAAGGGCCTGCTCCCAGTCCTTTTCCAACTGCCGTACGACCAAGCGGTTCTCGGGCTCGGCGAGACGGTAACAGCGCCGGGCCCGGTCGACACTGAGCGCGGCGCGTTCCAGCCGCTGAGACCACACTTTCTCCAGCTCGGCCCGTTCGGCCAGGACCTGCTCGGCCGCGCGTAAGGAGACCTGAAGCGACGCCGGGGCCAGCGCGGCCAGGACATGGGCGGTGACGAAGGCATCCACGCAGGCCCCGTTCAGTGCCTGGCAACGCTCCCCGGCCCCGTAGTCGGTCATCTGCCGGGCGCACACGTAGTCGGGGCGGGTGCTGCCCGCCTGCTGGTGGTAGCGCACGGTCATGCGCTTGCCGCAGCGGCCGCACCGCACCAGCCCGGCCAGCAGCGCGGGGCCGCTTCGGACGGCGCCGGGGGTCTCGGCCCGGGCGGCGTTGGCCTGAAGCCGGGCCAGATTGGCCCGGTACTGCTCGACGGTGATGTAAGCGGGCAGCGCGTCGGGGATGAACACCAGCCACTCGTCCTCACCGCGCACCACCCTGCCGGTGGAGGGGCGCCCCGGCTGCTGCCGGCGGTGCTCGACCCTGCGGCGCCCGTAGGCGTAGATCCCGGCATAGGCGGGGTTGTGCAGCAAGGTTTGCAGCGTCATCCGGTTCGGCCTTCGCCACTCCAGGGTGCCCTTGTCCGGTCCCTCGCGCAGCCGGATGCCCAACTGGATGTCGTGGTCGACGAGATAGCGAAGTACTGCGTGCAGCGTGCCGAGCCGTTCGAACTGTGTGAAGATCAGGCGGATGACGGTCTGCACCTGCTCGTCCGGGTCGAAGGCGACCTCCCCGGACGGGCGACGGACGTAGCCGCTGGGCAGCGGGAAGGCCAGCTCGCCGCGGCGGGCCTTGTTCAGGCGCCCGCTCCACATTCGCTGCTTGAGCAGGTGGAGTTCGGCCTGTCGGGTAGCCGGGGCACATTGCTGTGCCCCGGCCCCCTGAGAACCGTGCGGGCGGGTTGGCCCCGCACACGGCTCAAGCAGGCCCTA